>NZ_JBFRNU010000025.1:0-142138 GCF_041471145.1 Vibrio sp. 10N.261.54.A5
ATAAATTATGGAACAATTAATCTCAATAAATGGAATTTAAGATGAAGGCGATTGAACGGATTATTGACAAGGCTCACTTAGATCGTAAGCGAGTGGTTTTGAGTGAAGCTGAGGACCCGCGAGTACTAGCAGCCGCAAGAATGGCGATAGACAAACAGCTCGCTTACATCACCTTAGTCGGGGATGAACCAGCGATCATCGCTGCTGCAGAATTACATCACATTGATCTTGTGGGCATTCATATTGTCTCCCCACAAGCGTCATCACTCAAAGAAGTGCTCGCTGAGCGGTTGTATACATTAAGAAAAGCGAAAGGTATGACTTACGATGACGCGCTAGAGTTGGTTCTAGACCCACTCGTTTTTGCCAATTTGATGGTCAGAGAGGGGCTGGTGGATGGCACAGTTAATGGTGCGGTTTATACCACGTCTGATGTCGTGCGAGCTGCGCTTCAGATTATCGGCCCCGCGCCAGACAGTGAATTGGTGTCCAGTTTCTTTCTGATGATGTTGTGTGAGCCTTTCCATAATCTTAAAGGCGGCATGATTTTTAGTGACTGTGGTTTGGTGATTAACCCCAATGAAACCGAGCTAGCATCGATTGCAGTGGCCGCATCAAACAGTGCTCAAACGCTACTGATGGAAGAACCTAAAGTCGCAATGCTGTCTTTTTCGACCAACGGCAGCGCCAAGCACGAATCAGTCGATAAGGTTCGTAACGCGGCTCAACTCGTGAAACAGCGTTGTCCCGGAATCGCCGTCGATCAGGATGTTCAACTCGATGCCGCGATTGTGACTGAGATTGCCGCGAAAAAGCTGCCAGATTCAGAGGTGAAAGGTCAATCGAACGTGTTGATATTTCCCAATTTAGAAGCCGGTAATATTGGTTATAAGCTTGCGGAAAGGTTAGGCGGGGCAGTTGCGATTGGTCCACTGTTACAAGGGTTGAATCAACCTGCGAATGACTTATCAAGAGGGTGTTGCGCACAAGACATCTTTAATGTAATCGCGGTGACCGCAGTACAAGCGCAGCAAGGGAAAGTGTCTGACTCTAAGGCTGATACTGAAGCTGAGGTTGAAGAAAGACAAGAGTCGACGTTTGATTTTAGGTATTAACATCTCGCTCCTGAATCTAGCACTCAAATTCGCACTCATATCCAACCCCCAAACAACCAAATTAGGATAGCTAATGGAGTTACCTGTTTTACTCGCCATTCTTACCACTATTGCGGTGGGTACCTATTTTCAAACTGTCACCGGATTTGGCCTCGGTATCATCGTGATTGGTTTAACGGTTAGCCTTAATCTGGTTTCCTTACCCGTTATAGCCGCTGTGGTCAGTATTGTGACCTTGTTCAATTGCTTGGTCGCATTGATGGGTAAGCCACTGCTTGGGGAACTCAAGATTCTGGTGGTGTTGGTCATCGGTATTATTCCCGGCGTTTCGATGGGGGTGTACTTGCTGGACGAGTTAAGCGATTCGGCAACGCATATTCTTCGAGGACTATTAGGTGCGATGGTGCTATTCGCAGGTTTGAGTTTTATGTTCAAACCTAAAACCAGAAAGGATCGCTCGGCAACCGTATCTTTCCTTGTCTCAGGCTTTAGCTCTGGGTTAGCGGGTGGGTTGTTTGGGATGGCAGGTCCACCGATTGTTTATCATCTTTATCGGCAGCCTTTTACGCTCGATCTGGTGCGAAGCACACTGCTGATGGTTTTCGCTTGTACGTCGATGTCGCGTACTGTCAATGTCTACGCTGCAGGCGACATGGAACAGAGCATACTGTGGTTATCTGCTATTGCTGTTCCCTTGGTAGCGCTTGTCACGATGTTTGCTCGACGTTTCCCACCGCCGTTGTCTAATGATCAACTCAGAAAGTTAGTGTTTATTGTGTTGATGTTGATTGGTGGGTACTTGATGGCGGTCTCTGTATGGTCGTTGTTTTTGGCTTAGAACGTTTTCTTTATCAAAATTACCTTTGAAGGAGGAGGGCTTGATTCTCGTTTAATGCTTGATGACACCCTCCTCAATGACACGTCAGCGCTTTAGCATCTCAAAGATGTTCCTAGATAACCCGAACAAGCAGCTCTCTTGTACGTCCAAGGTAATGTTGTTGCGGTAATATGGGCTCAAATCCACTCCCATCCCCACGCCATGAATCTCAATTCCGTTTTTGGTCGACTCACGTTCAATCACTTGTTTGAGGTGGTTATCCAAATAGAACTGATCGTTGGCAGTGCTGGTGGCGGTATCCATTGGGCAGCCGTCTGAGAACACGATCAAAACCTTTCGTTGAGCAGCGTGCTGTTGCAACCGCTGGCTCGCGAACTGTACCGCTTCGCCATCAATCCCTTCTTTAAAGACGTCTGCTTTACGAAGACTCGCAATACCAAGGCGAGATCGTCTCCAATGCGTATCAAAATCCTTAAACACGATGTGCCGAACTTCGTTCAAGCGGCCTGGGTGCTTTGGTTGGCCTTGTTTAAGCCACTGTCGATAGACCTTGCCACCGTTCCAGTTGTTGGTAGTGAAGCCAATGATCTCAAATGGGATATCAGCCAATCCAACGGATTTGAGAATCGTATCCATCAACAAACTTAGCTTGTGACTGTGTTTTTGCATTGAGCCTGAGCAGTCCATCAAAAACGTGATAGCACATTGATGAGATGCACAGATGTCAGGTTGATAAAAGACAGTGCGATCCAATGGCGACGTGATGAGCTTGGTGATGGTGGTGGCGTTAACAATGCCTTCTTCTAAATGGTCCTGACGTCGGTTCCTTTGTGGCGTGGCGACAAAACTAGTGAGCATAGCGGCCAAACGGCGAGTGTTTACTTGTCTCGCCATGATGTCATCGGTGAGTTTCTGTCTCAGTTCGAGTAATAGGGCGCGCCTGACGAGTTTGTCTGCGGCGATGACTTGATCAAATTCTGAATTAAAGACCTGATAATTCGCGCCCGAAAGCTCGAACACCTTACTACTGCCTGTGATGTCGGTATCGACGTCTTGATCTTGAATGTCACCATCAACAATCAAGGCAAGCTGCGCAAGGATCTTGATGTCTTCTTCGACCGTTGGCGTGGGCGAGTTATCACTCTCTTGTTCTTGGTTGATTAACTCTTGTGCAAGGGCTGCAAGCTGATTGGCGCAGTGAGCAAACTGTTGTTGGTCGGTTCTATGTTGCTTTAAGCGCTTAAGGCTGTGCCCAAAAGTAGGCACGATGCCGGCGCGAGTTGATTCAATGGTCTCAGCGATAGGTTCAGACACCGGAACGCCAGTTAAGCGGGTGTAGATGACTTGCATCAGTGTAAACAGCAACATGCCTATTCGTGATTCGGTAAAGCCATTTTGATGATATTGGTTGCTCCAATACGCAAAGTTGAATTGGATACTGGTGGTCACGCCTTTTAGATAAGGCGGGACTTGAGATTCAATTCGGACCTGTTCGCAGAAGTCGTAAAGCAGACGTTCTATTTCGTTTTGAGGGCGCAATGAATAATGGAGGTCAGCGTCTGAAAGCAATAGTCGCAGTGCCGATGAATCGATCTTACCTTGCATCGATAGCTTGCTGTTTTTCAGCTCGTGGCGAGACACAAAGGTGAGATCGTTAGTATGTGCGGACTGGTAATAACAGGGCTTATTGCCTTTATAGAGACGTTCCCCCCGATAGTTCAGATTGAGTTCGCCACTGATTGCTCTGGCGACAGACACACCAATATCGAGGATCTTTTTCTGCTGGGAAGAAACATTGGCCATGGTTTACGACTCCGAGTGCGAATAGTTTTGAGTATGCGTTTCCAAGGCTTCACCAAAGCAACGGAAATAGTATTCGCTAACCAGTTCTTTCTCTTCGTCTTCACAGCGATTTAAGAATGACAACCTAAATGCGGTGGCTACATCGTCGAATATTTGGATGTTTTCAGCCCAAGTGAGCACCGTTCGCGGAGACATCACCGTTGAAAGGTCGCCAGCCCGAAACCCGTTGCGCGTTAATCCTGCGGTGGCGATCATTTTCTCAACCAGTTGTCGGCCACTTTTATTATTCAGCTCTGGAAGCTTGCATAACACGATCTTGGTTTCATGTTGTGGGTCTAAATAGTTGAGCGTAGCGATGATGTTCCATCTATCTAACTGACTGTGGTTAAGCACTTGAGTGCCAGAATACAAACCTGAGAAGTTACCCAAGCCAAGCGTGTTGCAGGTAGCAAACAGGCGGAAAGAAGGGTGAGGTGTGATCACTCGGTTTTGTTCTAAAGAGGTGTACTTTCCGTCTTGCTCTAACAACTGCTGAATCACAAACATCACGTCAGGACGACCAGCGTCGTACTCATCTAACACCAGTGCGATGGGTTGTTGAATGCTCTGTGGAAGAATGCCTTCTTTAAACTCAGTCACCTGCATTCCGTCTTTAATGACGATGCTGTCTTTACCTATGAAATCCAATCGACTCAGGTGTCCGTCTAGGTTGATCCTCAAACACGGCCAATTCAATCTCGCGGCAATTTGCTCAATGTGAGAAGACTTGCCCGTTCCGTGCGTGCCTTGTATCAATGTGCGACGATTGGAGGTGAACCCTGCCAATATAGCCAGCGTCACTTCGGGGTCAAAACAGTAATTAGGATCGACTCTCGGCACATATTCACCCGGATGTTCAAATGCCATCACGGTTAGGTTACTGTCGATGCCAAAGCGTTCTCTCACGCTTACCGGCTGCGTTGGTACCAATTCCGCCTCTTTCATCATATTTCCCTCTATATAGCTCATCACTTGTCGCTGCTATCGCGATATGTCATCGATTATTAACAGCTCCAGTTAAGTTAACGGCACTTTTTGTACGAAAAACTACCAATAATGTGATCCAGTTTTATTAATTAGAATGAATTGTTCCAATTTAATATAAAAAGTTGACGCGCAAAAATTCTACTACTAAGGTGAAAATGAATTCGAAAAAGAGACAATTCATTCCGAAAAATGAAATTTTGGTTAACTCAAGGAGAATGGAAGAATGAGCGAGCAAGAAAAACGTACGGTTGTTTCCGGCACAGTAACAATGACACCATCAGAAGCGTTCGTTGAAACTATGGTTGCTAATGATGTTACCGATATGTTCGGCATCATGGGGTCGGCATTTATGGACGCAATGGATATCTTTGCTCCTGCTGGCATTCGATTGGTCCCAGTAGTACACGAGCAAGGCGCTGCCCACATGGCAGATGGTTACTCCCGTGTATCGGGTCGCCACGGTGTAGTCATCGGGCAAAATGGCCCAGGTATCAGTAACTGTGTAACAGCAATTGCAGCTGCGTTCTGGGCACATAGCCCGGTCGTAATTGTGACGCCAGAGACAGGCACTAAAACAATGGGCTTAGGTGGTTTCCAAGAATGTAACCAGCTTCCAATGTTCCAAGAGTTCACTAAGTATCAAGGACACGTAACGCACCCAGATCGTATGGCGGAATACACAGGCCGATGCTTCGACCGTGCGATGAGCGAAATGGGTCCAACTCAGCTAAATATTCCTCGTGACTACTTCTACGGTGAAACTCAAACTGAAATCCCTAAACCTGCGCGTTTAGACCGAGGTCCAGGTGGTGAAAAATCTCTGAATGAAGCGGCAGACCTGATTGCTGAAGCTAAATTCCCAGTCATCATTTCTGGTGGCGGCGTGGTCATGGCCGATGCAGTTCAAGAGTGTGCGGCATTAGCAGAAAGACTGGGTGCTCCTGTTGTGAACAGCTACCTACACAATGACTCTTTCCCTGCTAGTCACCCATTATGGTGTGGTCCTTTAGGCTACCAAGGTTCGAAAGCAGCAATGAAATTGATGGCTCAAGCGGATGTGGTTATCGCTTTGGGTACACGTCTTGGTCCATTTGGTACCTTGCCTCAACATGGCATGGACTACTGGCCGAAGAACGCGAAAATCATTCAGATTGATGCCGACAACAAGATGCTTGGTCTGGTTAAGAAGATTTCGGTTGGTATCTGTGGTGATGCGAAAGCAGCAGCGGTTGCTCTATCTGAAAGATTGGAAGGCCGCGCACTGTTGTGTGATGACAACAAAGGCGCTCGCCAAGATACCGTCGCTACAGAAAAAGCACTTTGGGAAAAAGAGCTTGATGAGTGGACACACGAACGTGACTCGTTCAGCTTAGATATGATTGAGGAAAACTCACACGAGACTCCGTTCTCTGGTGGCGAATATCTACACCCACGCCAAGTATTGCGTGAACTAGAAAAAGCGATGCCAGAAGACGTAATGGTCTCAACCGATATCGGTAACATCAACTCGGTGGCAAATAGCTACTTACGCTTTGAAAAACCACGTAGTTTCTTTGCGGCAATGAGTTTTGGTAACTGTGGTTACGCGTTCCCGACCATCATTGGCGCGAAAGCAGCAGCACCTCATCGCCCAGCTATCTCTTATGCAGGCGACGGTGCGTGGGGCATGAGCCTGATGGAAACCATGACATGTGTTCGTCATAACATTCCAGTGACAGCCGTGGTATTCCACAACCGTCAATGGGGTGCAGAGAAGAAGAACCAAGTCGACTTCTACAACCGACGCTTTGTTGCCGGTGAGCTAGATAACCAAAGCTTTGCTGAAATCGCACGAGCAATGGGCGCTGAAGGTATCACGGTTGATAAGCTAGAAGATGTAGGTCCAACCTTGCAAAAAGCCATCGACATGCAGATGAACGAAGGCAAAACAACCATCATTGAAATCATGTGTACTCAGGAGTTGGGCGACCCGTTCCGCCGAGATGCGCTATCAACACCGGTTCGTTTCCTAGATAAATACAAAGATTACGTATAAGTCGTAGGAAGTTTGTCCGGCCACGGTATTTTCGAGAGTGTTAGAGAAAGTGCAATCGAGAATGTGGTCGGGCAATATTAACGGGTATTGGCAATGTACTTAAGTGAATACCGGCAACCCGTATTTCAATAATCCTTAGTCAAACGTTAGAACATGAATTAAATGACTGTTGTACATATAAGTGGTTTTAGTTATATAAACTTTGTCGTTCCTTATTAATCGACCCTTAGCTAATTGCTCCTTAGTTAATGGTTTTATAACTGTTAGTTATTGATGAGGATATATGGCTATTGATAAAGACATATACCTATTGTCATTTTTAAAATCATTCGTAACGATACTGATTAACCATGATAGTTAATTTTTTATTGTAATAAATTTAAATTAAGTGCCATATTACATGCATGCTGTGAACAATAAACGTTATATAAGCTCACTCGAAGAGCTGTATAAAATAATTAATTCATTAATGAATGAATGCAGTGACCAATGTGGTTTGATGTATAACGTGTGTGATTATGAAAATAATAATCTAATGCCAAGTTTAGGCCGTTCCAATCGTAAGAACATACGCCGTGTCGAACAAGAGTTGCTTTCAACAGTGAGAGTTTACGGTGGTCACTCGCTGAGCTCATACGACATAAATGATTGGTTATTGATGTGTTTAGCCAAAAAGCAGGGCTTTCCCACCCGTTTACTTGAATGGACAGATAGCCTGATTAATGCGTTGTGGTCTGTGTGCCATAGCCAAAGTAAAGACTGCATCAATATTGTTAAAGCGATTAATTATCATAGGGTTAGTGTTTTTAACTCACCCTATGAACTTGAAAGAACTCAGATCTTCAAAGTAGCCGACTGCGATAAGCAAGAGCAACGAACGGATAAGTGGTATTCCATTCATCCATTTAAGGACGGCAGTAATGATGCCATTCAGCCTTTGTACGATGAGAAAGAATATTCAAACGGTCTAGTATCCGTTCATATTCTTCCGTCAGCGAAAGTAAACCTGATAAAGGAGTTAATATCCATGAATGTTTTAAATGAACCGACTGATTATATCGAAGAGAAGCTAACTGATATAAAAAATGAAGCCCATGTAGATAACAATCAAGTTATTAATAAAGGTGAGGTTAATATTGAATTACAAGTGAATACTCATGATCGCCAGCTTGAGCAGTATGGCCGAAAGTATCATCAAGACTTTGATTTCGACTAAAGGCTAACATGTTCTAATTTAATTACACCTCTTATATCGTGAGTAAAAAGTTGAGTAAATAAAATTAGAACACTAATTAATTTATAAAAAGATGAAATCGGTGAGCTTAGAGATTGTTTATAACCTAACTCGAAGTTAGAGTGATGAATCTTGTTATCAAATTGTTAAATTTTCACAGATCTAGTTTAAACACTCTAATAAAAAAGTGGCGCAAAGCTACTGAAATTTAAACCAATAACGAAAACATAAAGGATTCTGGAATATGAATATGCAAGCCAATGCATCGACATTCGTGCTGGAAAACCAAGTCGACACCGCCTTTTTACAGTCATTCAGTGATGCGTGGAATAACCATGATATTGAAGCGCTGATGTCTTTCATGACAGAAGACAGTGTATTCCACACGGTGGCAGGAGAAGGCTTGCTTGGAAACACTATCGAAGGGTACGAAGCGGTTCGAAATAGCTTTGAATTGGTTTGGCAGAACTTTCCAGATGCAGCTTGGAGCGACCCTGTCCACTTTGTGTGCGGTGACCGCGCGGTGAGTGAATCAACGTTTTCTGCTACGAACCCGGATGGCAGCATCATCGAAGCTAGCATGGTCGACGTGTTTACTCTGAAAGATGGAAAAATCAGCGTAAAAATCTAAGCCCTGACGATAAGCCAATTCTTACTGAGATGTTAAATCGAGCCAAAGAAAATGGTCGTGGCGTTTACACCTATCGATGGTTAAATCCGCTGTCGAGCAAAGTGGAAACTAAGCACACTTACTATCGAGTTATCGACAATAAGTTGGTTGGGGTGGGTTATTACACAAATTCAAACAACACGTAAACGCGTTTCTACGGAACCCTCAACCCAGTTAAATAAAGGGCTGGGGGCTCGAAATGCCGGTTTGTGTAAAAAAGCAATTTAGTAAAATTCACACTGTGTAATTTTTGTTGTGAAATTGTTTCAAAAATAACAGTAGTATGAAAAACATGGAAACCACACAGTAAAGAACAATTTTGAAAAGGGTCTATTGGGATGTTTGACCTAAATGAAATTTAAAGCCGTACGAGGGATAGACTATGAATATGCTGACACTAGACAAAACAGAACTTCACAGAAACCATTCAACATTTATTGCTGAAGCTGTCTTTGCCGTCGAAATGGTGAAAGCAGACAAGCAACTCGAAAAACAGAAAATGGCGAAACAGTTGCTTGATACTTTATTTCCTCTTGAGGCGGGTTCACACGAAGACGCGGTGAGCTACGAGATTGATTACCGACATGTTCAGGTTTACTTCAAAAACGGTGAGCACACCGGCCTAAAACGCGCTAAACACTTTGTAGCTTACACAGGTGATAAATCTAAGCCTTCAGCAATCCTATTCCGTGATGAAAGCGGTACGCACGTTGAAGTGACAATCGGCGCTCGTAAAGGCACAGGCCGTCTGGAGTTGGTTGATATTCAAGATATCCAATTAGAGACGTGCACTACGTTTGGTCAAACTGAGGCGAGCCGTTCTTCTGGCATCCGTCACTGGGTGAGCCTAGTGAAGGGCGATGAAAGCGGCCGCCCGAATGCATCAAGTGAAGACAAAGAGTTCACTGCGAAAAATGGTGAAGACTATAACCTAGGTTTTTGCTTCGCAATCTAACGAACTGTCTTTGAAATGTGCAGTGCTGATCTGTGAGACGCAGCGCTGACATTTGAGCTCTGATTTCTCTTTTACCTTTGGTAACTTTCCCCGCCCCTATAGCGGGGCTTTTTTATTAGAGCTATAAGTAAATTGGGTGATTATTAAAATTATCTGCAAAAAGTTTGGATGTGATTTTACGGTGCGTCATTTTAATTTAAATTGTTGTATTTGAAGGTTTTTATTCTTTTGTTTTATTCTGTTTTTATTGGGTTAACTATCACTATCAACGGTGGTTTGGGTGACTATTGAGCTAAAAATCAGTCAAAATGCTTTGAGCTGTGCTATAATGTGCGCCTTGGGATTGAGCCAGTAAGTCCATTTATCACTAACTATTGTGATTTTTATTGCCTTTTATTTAGGCGATGCGGCGAGCCAATCAAGTAGTAGTTGGATATGGAGAGCGTCCTTATATTCGTTGAATCGGATATGCGAACATCATAATTTATGAGTTTTAAATCAAAAAAGTACAGTATTGATTCTACTGACTATCAAGTTGGTCAAGACAACGTCAGTAAATGGGGCATGGATGTCCATAACACAGTTTTCGTAGCCTCAGTTGGCTTATCTCTTCTCTTCATCATCACTCTTCTTGCTCTTCCTCCTGCAGATGCTAAAGCTGCAATTGATTCTATTAAGGGTGCTGTTCTATCAAAGTTTGACTTCCTGTTTATGTGGGGAGCTAACATCATGCTAGCGTTTGCTGTTGTTCTTGCTTTTTCACCGTTGGGTAAAATCCGTTTAGGTGGCGAAGACGCGACGGCGGACTATTCAATGTCATCTTGGATTGCGATGTTATTCGCAGCAGGTATGGGTATTGGACTTATCTTCTGGGGTGTTGCAGAGCCAACTGCGTTCTTCACTAACTGGTTCGGAACGCCATTAGACGCAGAACCTTTCACAGCCGCTGGTCGTGAACTGGCGCTAGGCGCAACCGTATTCCACTGGGGTTTTCATGCATGGGCTATCTATGGCATGACGGCGCTTTGTCTGGCGTACTTTGTTTATAACAAAGGCTTACCGCTATCAATGCGTTCTGTGTTTTACCCAATTCTGGGTGAGCGTGTGTGGGGCAAAACTGGTGATGTAATCGATGTACTAACCGTACTGGTTACTCTGTTTGGCCTTGCGACTTCATTGGGCTTAGGTGGTACACAAGCAGCAAGTGGTATTAGCCACGTGTTCGGCTTGGAAAACAACATCTTCCTTCAGCAATCAATTATCGTTTTGATTATGGGCTTGGCGATCATCTCTGTTATGCGTGGCATGGACGGTGGTGTTAAGTTCCTAAGTAACCTGAACATGGTTATTGCGTTCGTATTCCTTGGTCTTATCGCTGTATTGAACTTTACGACAGTGCTTGATTCTGTGGCGACTGCGGCAACGGGCTATGTGAAAAACATCGTAGCTTTGAGCCAAAGTGCGGGTCGTGAAGACACAACATGGCTGCATGGCTGGACTGTGTTCTACTGGGCATGGTGGGTTGCGTATGCACCATTCTTCGGTATGTTCGTAGCGCGTATTTCTAAGGGCCGTACGGTTCGTGAGTTCCTACTTTGCGTACTGATTATCCCAACATTGGTAACGTCGGCTTGGATGTCGATCTTCGGTGGCGTAGCTATCGAGCAAGTAATTAACCATGTGGGGCAACTTGGCCTCGACCAAGGCATTACAGACGTATCTCTAAGCTTGTTTTACATGCTAGATGCTTACTCGTTCGGTAGCATTCTGTCTGTTCTCGCAGTCGCGCTGATCATCGTGTTCTTCGTTACAACGTTGGACTCAGGTTCTATCGTTATCGATGGCATGACGGCGGGTGGTAAATTAGAAGTGCCAGTGAAACAGAAAGTCGTTTGGGCGGTTATCTCAGGTGCTATCGCGATGGTGATGCTGTGGATTGGTGGTACTCAATCAATCCAAGCTCTGCAATCTATTACGATTATTGCAGCACTGCCGTTTACGATCATTCTTTTGATTGGTTGTGTGAGCTTGTTGAAAGGCCTACTGACAGAAGTCGGTAAAGGGCAAGAAACGGTTACTCCGGCCACTAAGTAAGTACCTCTAGATAGGAACTTACTCTAATCAGCAGATTCAAAGCTCCCTTGCACCGCGTGCAAGGGAGCTTTTTTATGCCGTAGAAGACATCAGCGAAAGAGAAACAAAAAAGAGCCACAAGTGAGTAGTCATTTGTGGCTCTTTTAGTTCTTGGCTCTTAGTTATTAGTCTAGGTGCCCGGTTCTAGCCATGAGCGGGTTTACGCTTACGCGTTCAATTCGTGCTGAATAACGTAATCCAAAGCACCAACAACAGCAGCAACTTGAGCATCATTACACTCTTCGTCTGTTACTTTGTCACTGTCTGGGTAAACCTCTGTGGTTGTACCGTACTTACAGTCAGTCACGCCGCCACATAAGCCAAGCTTCTTCATTGGGTAGTTGATCACGCCGTGTTGAGTGACGTCTGAACCAATGATCTTGCCTTCGTCATCCGCAGGCGCAATGTGGGTTACTTTTTCAACTGAAGCGATGACAGCAGCTTGGAATTCAGGTTGTGGGTTTTCAGTATCGCCAACAGTGTAGAAACCGTCTGGGATCATACCTTCGATGTACTCAATGCCATCACGAGCTGCGAGTGCAGGTCGGAATTCAGTTTCATCAGAGTCAGTCGTCTCATGCAGGTCAACGTGAACCAATACTTCTGGCAGAGACGCTACTAGAGCTCGTAGGTTTGCTGATTCTTCTGCTGGCGTACCGTCGTAGAAAGAGCGGTTTGGATCAACAGCATTTGGATTCCAGCGGTTGATCACTTCGTAGCCCCAAGGGCTCACACAAGGTGCGACAACAATGTTGAAGTGCGCCGTGTACTTCTCTGCTTGAGTATCTGCGAATTTGATCGCACCGTGTACACCACTTGTCTCATAACCGTGAACACCGCCAGTTACCAGAACGGTTGGTTTTGATGCATCCCAGTTTTTGCTCTTGATTGCAAAAAGCGGGAAACGAACTTCATTGTAGCTCAGTGCGCCGTATTGCTGGATGTCAAAGCGGTCTGCTAATGCTTGGATTTTAGGAACGACTTCTTGCTGGTATTCGCGCTTAACGGTTCTTTGAGCAAACCATGCTTGACGTTCTGCTTGTTGCCATTTTTGCCCTAGCTTACCAATCGGGTAGGTAGATTCACTTTTCATCTATACTTTTTCTTTTATGTTCGTGAAAGATTAAGACAGATTATTCCTGTCTAACAGAGACAGCAATAGAAAACACAACTTGTGACTTTATTTTTTACAGACTCATAACTTTGATGAGTGGATTGATGGTGTTACATTTTATCAATTGTTTAATCCCTTAAAAGAGACCATAAAATGGCTGGAGCAAGTTTATTAACGCTACTGGATGACATTGCAACCGTGTTGGATGATGTCGCACTGATGTCTAAGGTGGCAGCTAAAAAAACCGCTGGTGTGTTGGGGGATGATTTAGCGCTGAACGCTCAGCAGGTATCCGGTGTTTCTGCTGAAAGAGAAATCCCAGTGGTATGGGCGGTTGCCAAAGGCTCATTTAAAAACAAGCTGATTTTGGTGCCTGCGGCATTATTGATCAGTGCTTTTATTCCTTGGCTGATCATGCCTTTGCTTTTGATTGGTGGTCTGTTTCTTTGTTTTGAAGGCGCAGAGAAAATCTTAGAGAAGCTCTTTCCTCATTCTCATCAAGATGACGAAAAGGGAGAGGATACGAGTACTGGTGAATCCATAGAGGAATATGAGAAGAGAAAGGTCGCAGGCGCGATTCGTACTGATTTCATATTATCTGCGGAAATCATTGTAATTGCGCTGGGTACCGTAACGGGTACAAGTATCGTGACTCAGATTCTTGTGGTGAGTTTGATAGCGGTTGTGATGACGATTGGTGTTTATGGCTTAGTGGCAGGGATCGTTAAGCTGGATGATTTAGGTTTCTATCTCCAGCGAACATCGAATGGCAGTGGCATTAAAACTCGATTGGGTAACGGGCTAGTCGCGTTTGCGCCCAAGTTAATGAAGACGCTTGCGGTGGTCGGTACTGCGGCGATGTTCTTGGTTGGCGGCGGTATTGTGGTGCACAACGTTCCTGCGATTCATCACTTAATTGAACCGATTATTATGGACTTCAGTGGGCATACGATTGCGACTGCGGTGGTACCAACGCTATTAAATGGTGTGATTGGGGTTTTATCTGGATTGATTGTCGTTGCTATTTGGACTGCTATCGGAAAAATTCGCGGTAAGTAATCGTTAAATTACTGCTGGGAATAAGACAGTCTTTCATCGAAACAAAAAAGGGTCACCATAATTACTATGGTGACCCTTTTCGCTAAATGGAGGGTGTTTATTTAACAGCCCAAGTGCTTATTTTACAGACCAAGCAATCGCCTCGCCGCCACGGATTGGCACAACGATGTCTGAACCGAAAGGCATCGTTTCAGCAACATTCCACTCTTCTTTAACGAGCGTAATTGTATCTGAGTTACGTGGCATGCCGTAGAAGTCTGGGCCATTGTGGCTCGCGAATGCTTCTAGGTTCTCAATCTTGCCTTCTAAATCGAATACTTCAGCGTACAGTTCAACCGCAGCGTGCGCTGTGTAAGAACCTGCACAACCACACGCTGACTCTTTTGCACCTTTAGCGTGTGGTGCAGAGTCTGTACCCAAGAAGAACTTCTTGCTGCCGCTTGTTGCCGCTTCGATAAGCGCTAATTGGTGCGTGTTGCGCTTTAGGATAGGAAGGCAGTAGAAGTGTGGCTTAATGCCGCCAACCAACATGTGGTTGCGGTTGTAAAGCAGGTGGTGAGCGGTGATAGTCGCAGCAACGTTGTCGTTCGCGTTCTTCACGAAAGTCGCAGCATCTGCAGTTGTGATGTGCTCTAGAACAATCTTCAGGTTAGGGAAGTCGTTCACAATCGGTGCAAGTACTGTGTCCAGGAACTGCTTCTCACGGTCAAAGATATCAACATCGTGAGTCGTTACTTCACCGTGTACCAAAAGTAGCATGCCAACTTCCTGCATTGCTTCTAGTACGTGGTAAATCTTTTGAGCAGAAGTTACGCCTGAATCAGAGTTTGTTGTTGCGCCAGCAGGGTATAGCTTCGCTGCTACAACAGCGCCAGATTCTTTCGCTTTACGAATTTCATCAGGTGTTGTGTTGTCTGTCAGGTAAAGTGCCATTAGAGGCTGGAATTGTTCACTTGGCTGCTCTGCCATGATGCGTTCACGGTAAGCAAGAGCCATTTCGGTATCGGTTACCGGTGGGATCGTATTTGGCATGATTAACGCTCGACCATTGTAACGGCTGATATCGCGAACTGTATCTTTTAATACTTCGCCATCGCGTAGATGAACGTGCCAGTCGTCAGGACGAGTAATCGTAAGTTGTGTCATTGAAGGCTCCCACCATTTGAAGTGTTATGTAGTTGGAGCCTAAACTCAGCGAAATCTGTGAAAGCAATCGCTTACGTTTAGGCGACAGGATGATAGTGGAAAAGTACTTTCATTTCATCCTATTTTTAACTCTTCATGGCTAGGAGCTTGTTTTTATGGATATTTTATTCGGTATCTATTTGTTAATAAGGGTTAGCGGGTGGCTACCCACAGACCATGGATCATTCCTGGAACCCAGAAGAAGAAAGTAAGAATGATATTAATCACCAAATCTTTCCCGGCGCCGCGAGCGAAGAACACGCCAACAGGCGGAAGCAGTACACATAAGATGATAATGACGAGTTTGTTCATGATAAATCCTTTTTATTCAATGAAAGTTCAATGCGGTAAACGTGTTCATATTATAGAACGTCTCGAGAGTGTTACGGCATTGCTGCCTTAATGTACCAAAATAGAAAGCTAAACATCTCAAGATACTAGCCTAGTATCAAGTGTTTAATGCCTGCCAGTTCGACTAAAGTTAGATTGGATGTAATAGTGAGGTTTGAGTTGAAATTGTTTAAATTGAAACATAAATAGTGTGCAGTCTAGCGTTAAACTAGTTACGAATAACTAGTTTAACGCTAGCGTCTTAGGATTATTCGGTATCAACCCAAAGCTCTAATCCATTTAGGTAGCTGTCTCCTGTGGCCCTAAAGCCTGTTAACTGCTCATCTGCGGTTAGAGTATATTCATCGCTATAGTGACCTGAGTAAGATTTGCTACCACAGGTTAACAGTAAGCCACCAGATTTATTATATAGAAAGAGTCGAGACATATCGTTTCCAGACCCAAACTCTGTGGGTCCCCAGACAGCTCTAACTCTACCTATGTCAGCAACGTTTATTGTATGTTTGGCTCCGCCAGTGCCTCCAATATGAGCACCTCCTACCTGCGAGATAGAATCTACAATAAACCCACAGCCAAACGTCACTTGAGCATTGATACGAGTATCAAATAGATAATCATTACCAATGTCATCACCAAGGAATTTAACTGGATACCCTAGAGGTGTTGCATCGACGCAAGCAGCAAATCGAACACTCGAATTGGCATCATATGTACTAACAACTCTATCTGCCATGTTTACGGAATGATGATAGCTAGTTCCACTTGCTCCTTGGTTACTAGCCCAGTAGCTAACGTCAATTGGCCAGTTGTGATTAGTAAACAAACGGCCACTAGTATTGCCATCATCATATAGGCTTCGAAGTTCCGTCACCGTTGGCAATCGTGCTCCTCTAGCTTGGCACAAGTGATTAGCAGTGTGCCAATCGTGAGAAGCCGTGGTGATACCATTTAAAGCGGTAGTACCGTTACCAACTTGAGGTGTGGCGATGATTTCAGCATCTTTAGCATCTGCGTACATCAACGGTGGTAGGTAGATATTCCCTGAGACGATTGGCTCATATGGGTTACCGACGTAACCTTGCAAAATTCCTGTGGCATAGCCCCCTTTTCCATCAGACACAACATAGGACACAGATGTTTCTCCAGGTTGGGTACTAGTGAAATCAAACTCAGTATCATTGAAAAGATTACCATCGTTGTTGGCATCGTTTGGAATTAAGATGGTTGCACCAAAGCTGTATATGTCAACGAGATGAAGAGTATCACCGTCAGGGTCACTTATAAGATCCGCAACATTGAACCTTAATTGTTTACCATAAGGAATTTTAGCTACCTCGTCACCAGAGTCTGGATCTATATAACTGATTTTCCTACGAGATTCTGCTGTTGGTGCACTGTTTGTGTCTGTTGAGACCGCGATATCAATACTACCAGCTAACACACTTGAACCATCACTATAGCTATATAGGATGCGTTCTACGCCGCTTGGTATGCCATCTCCTGGGGTGTAATCAATCGTATTAGTTGATGTGTTTGCAATAGCAGTTGAATTTGTCGCATCACCATTAGGCAATGTAACCGTGGTTGCTAATGCATATGTGCTTGTGTCTAGAGAGTACCCCGCGTTCCCAAGCTCTTTAGCGATATCTATTTGTACAGATGTGAAAGAGGAGGTTAGTCCTGAAATCGGTGTAAGTTGCTCAGTTGACTCACCGACAGCCGCACGAACTGTCGCTTCAGCAAAACCATCTCCTGATGTTGCTGAAGTAGCGCTAATACGCGCCTCTCCATGGTTACTATGGGAGCTCATAGCGATGTCAGAAGGTAGCGCAGCGCCAACTCGATAGCGGTAGTCGCACACTTTTGCACTTTGAGCGCTAATGGTGAAGCCATTGGCATTTTGGGATACAACATTACAATCATAGCTATTATTCAAAGACGTAACTGTCGTTAATGTAACTGACGAATCATCAGATGACTCCATATTATTCGACAAATCAACAAAAAAGGTATTTGTGGGAGTGCTTTGACGAATTACATCCTGAGCATAGTAAAGGGTATCTCCTGATGTTGGAGATTCGGGTTTGGAGTTAGTAGTCGCTTCGTCGCTAGATGCACCACACCCAAACAGCGCCAATGATATCGCTACTGACAGGGATAATTTATGAAAAGGTGCGTATGTACTTATTCTCATCATGTATTTAATACTCATTAGTGAATGTTATGGGAATTAAGCAAAGAGAGCACAGCCCATTATTTATTTGCGTATTCTAACAAGGCTAAATCACTTTAAATTAGCACGAGCTAGTATCTGGCACTGGTGAGTGCCTAGTTGACAGCTGGCGCTATTAGCAATGATATAAGTTAAAACTCAAACTGTTATACGTCTCTAGTATTTATATTGAAGTGGGGTTGTTCATGTGAATAACTACTTTTATAAGATAAGACCGAAGGTGGGATCTAATACCAGTTACTAAATTAGCGAATGAGTAACCTAAGGAATTAAATGCCTAGGTTATTTTTTAGGTGAATGGTTTTCTTGCTCAAATATCCACTAGGCATATCGGAAGGTCACTTTTCTTTACTTGCTAACCAAAACGTTTATTCATTGCATATCATACACCCGAAGTTAGCAAGGGGCTAACTAATCATATTATGAATATATCGAAGGAAATAAAAGTGAAAAAACTAACACTTATTACACTGCTATCTGCAATTACATCTGTTCCAGCTTTTTCTGCACCTGGCGATACCTCTATTGGTTCTGTAGTATTCAGCGGCTTTGTTCCTGGTTTTGTATCCAACGGTGACATCCTTGTTACTGGTGCGGGCGGTAGTGAAGACCCTGCTTCTTTTGTTGGTACGTTACAGGTGAACGCTGACGGTACGTTCGCAACGACTAAAGCAGTTGTTTTGGAAGCGCATGACTACACGGGGGCTGTGCTTGGGGCTTTAACTCCAGCTAACTGGACGGTATCACAAGTAAATGTGCTTCCAGCTTCAATGGGTGAAGTACAGCCTAACATTGTCGTCGGCGATAACCTTTCAGCGACGGAACTTACTGCAGCTGACTACTTAGCTTCAACTCAACTTTCAGCAGGCGATACGATTCAACTGTATGTTGCTAACGATACAGCACACTCAACTCCAGATGATATTGCTGGTACAGAAGTTATCGTTAACGTTGATATGATTGCAACTTTGCCATAAGAAAAAATCTCATTATTTGATAGGCACTTAATTAATTAAGTGCCTTGTTTTTCGAGGCTGATGAAAAATGAATATCTATATAAATTATTTCTTTCTATTATTGCTTGTTATTTTTAGTTTCAATAGCTTTGGCTATGAAAGCTATTCATTTCCAGTAAATACACAAATAAATAGAGCGAATTTGTATGACTATTCTATAAATGTAGATTTATCTGATGAGTTTATTGCACTGAAGTATGATGGTGAGAACGAAACCTTTCTAAATGGGCGTTTTTATTCTTATATTAGAACGAATATACCAACAAGCTCTGGGGATTCGTTTGAATACAGTTATAACATATCAGAGTTCACTTCTAAATGTGTTTTCAACGATAGCGGTGAGACTATGTATGATGATTTTGTCGATCTCTATATCGATAGAAAACATTACTCTGATATTTCAGATATACCAAACTTTGAATTTAATAATATTAAAAATACTGAATATGAAAACTCTACCAATGAATTTGAATTAGTGACAAATAAAAATATACCGAGTGATGAGCCATTAGATTGCAATGGTCGTATTACGTTCAATGTGGAGCTTCAACTATAATGTTTATTAGACTTTGGTTTGGTTTAAACTTAATTATCATATTTTTCTTGGCCATAATATATAGTTCAAAATCCGTCGCAAATATTCCAGATGGATTTGAAGATATGTTTGAAGAGAAGTTGATAAGAATGCCACTAATTCTCTCGGCTGATAACAACAAATTATTCTATTCGGAAGCTTTCATCTCGGGTGATGAAGTAAGAATTCCCACTTCACAAAAACAACTTGTAGCACAAGCATTGGCGAATGAACTTGGTATTGAGAAAGATGTTAGCGATGCGATGGCAACAACACTGGTAAATGGGGTTGAATCGAGCCTAGATTGTAAAGGTTATCGAAGTGAATGTGGTCTACTACCTGATTTATATGATTTTGTTTATGTGCCAGATAGCCAATCATTGATTATTCATGTTAACTCACAATTCTTAACTGAGATAATAGAAGAGTCAGAAATAAAATTTGTAAAAGAAGAGATCGATCAAAACGCGATCATTATGTCACATGGTTTGAATCTATCTGGTTCTTATAGCGACAACACTGATTATACATCGTCTTATTCTTATCAACATGAAAATTATGCAGGTTTTGGCAAGTATGGCTATTTGCATAATGATCTAAACTTTAGTGATGTCAATGGTTTCAGTTCGGATGACTCATCGTATAACTATGTTGGTGGTAATACTCGTTTCTCTGTCGGGTATAAATACCAAGAACGCCCTTGGAATAGTACTCAGTTTTTAGAAAATGGCAGCAAAACTTCTGGTTACATGTTGTCGATTGGATCGACGAGAGAGCTAGTAAAAAAATCATCTTCTAATTCTAGACGAGTATATTTGAACATTTCAAGAGCTGGTCGACTAGAAATTAATGATGATAGAGGCCGTGTTCTATTAAGTCGTAATGTGGATGCAGGGCAAGAATACTTTGACTATAACGAGCTACCATTTGGTACTTATACTGCGACAATTCGAATATTTGATGGCAGTGAAGAGTTTTACACAGAAGATAGGTTGATAGTCAATACAAGCTCTTCGTCGATTAAAACCGGCGAACTAGATTATCATATTACAGCCGGTTATTTATCAAGAGACCTGACGAATACGGGACTAGAGGACGATTTTGACCAGAAATCCATCAACTTTGCTTATGATAATTATGAAAGTCCAATGTTCACCAATGGGAAATTGAGCTATCAAGTTACGGATTTTTTTGCACTGGGTGCAGGTTCGTTTATTACAGGGGAAGATAATTATAATTATGTTGGTGGTCACTTATCTTTAGGGGAAGTGTCCAGAATATCGGCAGTAACAGGATTATTTGACGATGGATCTAGTTTTTATAATTTTGATGTGGGGATTTATAACTTAAGTGTATCTTACACAAAATTTGATAGTGAAAATGATAATAGTATTGGAGATATTAGTTTGTCTCAACTTTTATTCAGTAACTCGAACTATACGTCATTATCAGTAAATTACAACAAGTACTTAACGAGAAATATATCATCATATATATCGGGTATATTAACAAAAAACCAATATAAAGATTTTAGTAATGGTTATAATAATGAATCAGAAAGTTGGTCTGCAAGAAGTGGCGTGCAGATATCATCATTACCACTTGACTCAAAGGTGAACTTAGAGTTATCAGCAAGTGAATCGAGCGATATAAATTATGGTGTTATGGCCTCAATAATTATTCCAATAGGCCAGGAAAACACATACACACATAGTACACAAGCACAAATAGATGATAGTGGTGATGTTGCGCTATCGCATAGAGATACAGTCTCAAGTAGTCTAATTAACAGAAACAATCTAAATGTATCAAGCTCTGCGGGACTTTATTATCAAGATTCTACTGAAGACCAAAGCAGTGCCGATTTATCATTGTCTGCAAATTATAAGAATAAATATATTGACTCAAACTCTTATACCTATATCAATTCAAGTAGCAATACAAGTGTTTCTGCATATATTGGTACAAGTAATATCGTAACTTCTCAAGGAATAGAGTTTACGAGTGAAAAGTCATCTTCTTATTTTATTTCGAATAATGATACAGGGGAACTGTCTTCGGATGGAAAATTCTTGGCGGTAGTTAACTCCGAGCAGAATGGAAAACAAAGCAATGCTTATGTTAGTGGAGATGCTTTGACGGTATATCCATTAAAAGAGTTCTATGAATATGAATTCAAGCTTGATACGGAAGCCTCTGATTTTTACAACAATGGTGAGTCTTATACGTCGGCTACTAGTTATCCAGGAACTGTTATCCGTTTGGATACGTCGTTGTCTGAGTTGAAATCATTTATATCGACGTTTAGTGATATAAATGGAAATCCAATAGACGGAGTTGAATGTATCGGTGGAGGTTGTGTTTCTACTGACAAGCTTGTTGAAGGTGTGTATCAATTTAAGGTGAAAGATAAACAACCTTACAAAATTATATCTAAGGAAAACCAATGTGTAATACCGGAGTTATCATCGGTTAATAATTTGAATTTAGGTAATAACTTCTGTATGCCATCATTCGAAGAAAATAGTGAAGGTTATCAGATAGCCCTAGTTGATGGTGTTTATTATTACTACTTAGGGCAATACAAGGATAGTAATATTGTATTGAACTATCAGAACAAACTGAACAACTCAGGTGTTGAAATTATAAACAAAAAGCTTGGCGGTTATTTGTATATATTCGCTAAGTCTCCTGAGCAACTAACTACGGCAAACAAACTGTATGTTGATGAACTCATTAATTATGCAGTTCATATGGAGATGACGCCATATGCTTATAACTAACATAGAGAAAATTATGCAACGTGTAATATTTACTTCGATACTATTAATGACGACCTCTTTTAGCCATGCATTTAGCATAGATAAAATGCTTCTTATAGCTGGAGAAGATGGTAATGGAGTTTTTACTCTGACTAGTTCGAAAACTGAACCTGAATATATAAAAGGTAACGTTAGCCAAGTAAAGGTTGAAAACGGAGAGTTAGAAAAGGTAGAGCTAACAAAAGATAATTTACCTTTATGGGATCTTGCGCTATTACCCAATAAACTGATATTAAATCCGGGGGAAAGACGTCGTGTATCAGTAAAGAATTTATGTCAGGTTAATTGTGATGATTTAGAGAAGGACAAAGTTTATCAAGTGACTTTCATGCCTAGCGTTATCGATGGAGATAAAAAAGAAAGTATAATTGGTATTAATTATGGTTATGCTCCTTATTATATTGTACCTGCAAAAAATACTAATGTTGACTACAAAGTTAAATATAACGGTTCAGAAGTTTATGTGGAAAATAATGGTAACACATTTTTCTACATACAGTTTGATAACTGTAAACCGAATTCTGTTAGTAACAAATGTAAACAAACTAATACAATACTATCTGGTCGAAAGAAAACCATAAAATTAGCAGAAGGCCTGCAAAATGTCGATTCGTTATCCGTTAAGGTAGCCAACCATGATTACAGTTATAACAAAAATATCACTATTAAAAAGAAATAGCCTAATTAGTATAGCGCTATTATTCACGGCTTTAGATAGTAGCCATGCTGCAGATGTATACGGAACGATTACAGCAAACAACTCTGTGGTTTGGAACAATGCGGCGCCAAATAGTTATTTCGGTAGTGAAGCTATATCTCCATCTGCATGGACGATAGCGCAAGAGCAACCAACGGCAGAGTGGTATCCCGCAACGATGGATAACCAACCCGTTAATAACGTTAGCTTTGTTAATCATTCTACAGGCGAAAGTTTTAACACCAGCCTGGAGTTGTTAGGCGTTGAGTATAATTTGGGTAGCTCGGCTAGTTATTTCACATCAAAAGACTACGGGTCAAATGTGGGAATGGGAGTTGCCAATGAGTGTGCAGCTACAAATATAAGTGGTTCGAGTGCGAAAGTGGGCCAAGAGTCGACTTTGTGTGTGTCGCGAATGGGTTACACAGCAACAAGCCGAATAGAGCCTTTTAAGTTTTATCGACCTGCTTTCGCTTTGCCTAATATCAGTAATGATGTGTTCGCAGCCCCTGTTGGATCTGGAACTTTTACGGCATCAATTAACCTTTCACCCACTTACTTTTTTACAAGTCAAACCGGTACGATGACTTATACCAGAGTGCCGGAAACGTTAATTATCACGATTGATTATCAAGCTGCGATCCTTGAATCATTAACGGTACTTGGAGACGGGAATATTGAACCCCAGTATGATACTGCAACAAAAAGGATCTCTGGTACAACGAGGTATGATGTTAGCTTGTTAGGGACTTTACCTACAGGCGTTATTATGACATTTAGCCCTACGTCAGGTGACTATGAGCTTACAAATATTGATAACTCGCTAGAAAAGATACCCTACACAATCACGTGTGCCATTGGCTGCGAAAGCCCTGACAAGGTGATTGTCCAAGACGGAGTACTTAATACCGTATCTTTTCCTGATTCAGAAGTGATTACAGTGAATGGAGAAGGTAGTAACAAAGTTGATGTAGCATACGATGTTAGTTTTGATGTCGATGGAAATGCACTCAGTTCAGGTAATTACCAAGGGTCGTTTAATGTTGTTTATGAGGTGAACCTGTGAACCGACTAATTAATAATATTTTTTTTATGTTTCTAGTACTAACCAGCGGTGCAGCGGTTGCTGAGAAGCCAACTGCTCATATTTTGGGGGTAGGGGCAAACTATGGCTATAATTTTGATGGAGATATGTTTGAGAATTCTCAATCTATTTATTTTCTCTACCAATATAACCGACTTCAATTGAATCTAGGTATCAAACATTATAAATTATTAGATGATTCTGAGTACATACCTGATTTAGGTTTGCTTTATAGTATACATGATGGAGAAGAAATTGATTTAAAGGTTGGAGTCGGATTTGAAGATAAATATCCAACAATAGAGTACCTTGCTGAGTATGCTTTGAATGAATATTTCGGTGCGAGTATCGCACTTAATCAAACGTTGAATGATGATTTTGGGCAAAATCAACGAGAAGCCGTGGTTGGATTATCTTATTATTTCAATGACAGCAAGCGTAAGATTGAGTCTGACCAAGTTGAACCTCGCCCTTCGTCACTTGAAATTACGAAAGCTCCGGATTGCACATCTGACCCAACTGATACGGACTGTGACTTCGATACTATGTCTAACAGTATATCCGAAGTTGCTGTTAAGCCGACATTACCTTATGTCGTACAAGAAGGTGATTGGTTATATGAACTACGTAGAAAGTTCGGCTTCGATTTAGAAGAGATCATTGAGAGTAATGATATTGAAAATCCTGATTTGATCATTCCTGGCCAAGTATTAGAATAAGCTCTTACCGGTAACCTGATCAATATTAAAGTATTACTAGACCTATTTCTTATAAGGTATGGTGATGCTTTTTTTTTGCACTCGATTAAATCTGTCTAACTATTCATCTATGATCTTACATAGCTTACGTTGATGTGAATAATCAAGTGTTGCCAAGAATCATAGTTTACATACCAGATCTTAGGTTCAGGTATTAAATATTACGAAGTTAGATAAAATTTAATTCTCTTAATGTAAAACCATTAAACTACTATGAAGACTTGCAAGATATGTATTAGCGTTTTACTCTTCGGTCTCTCCCTAAGGTTTAACTGCCATCAAATCGCTAACCAGTGCATAATATGCATAAGTCTGGTGAATTGATGTGGCCGTATCCATGCTATATCATGATCGTTATGAATGGACTTTTCTGAACAAATTAATGTTTACAAATCTAACATCACGGATGCAAGAGTGTCTGGTAGGCATTAGACTTCTTTTTTCCTGCGAATAAGCTAAACTCTCATATGTAACCAATTACATTTGAGGTGTTTATGAAGTCGTTTGTCAATATTAAGGTCGTTTTATGTTCGTTTTTATTTTTTGCAACCTCAGCGATTGCTTCTATTAGTGCTGATGATGTCACGTTTTCAGGCCGAGTCGATGGAGATATACGAGCAATTTATTCTGACAAAAGTCTAACGAATGTGGATGGCATGCAAAACACGAAAGCTGTAAGAGGCATGACTCAGAGCAGTTATGTAACATTACTAAACAATGAAGTAGATGATGTAATTGTTCGTGAGGTTGACATGTAGTCAAGCGAACATAGCATATTAGATTCTAACTTTTTACCATATGCTTTAATACTCAATCGCTTAATTACATAGTATATAGATTGTACTGATAATTTAAGTGGGAAAATAATGAGGTATATTGGTTCAATAATATCGAATACGAATGTCAAAACTGTAGAGCTGTGTTTTGAAAGATTGAAGCAAGCAGGAGTTCATCCATCAGAACTATCTTTCGATGGATTGGTACTCCTGTTAATGTGCGCGGAAAGAGACCGCTTAGCAACACTGAGAGCTAATTGAGCATGGGTTTGAACAGGTTTGACAGCCTGTAAGCAAGTTCAAGAACTCGGGTTGAGTAAATAGCTGGCTTGTTTTTATGTGCATTAAAGCTTTAGAATAATAGTGTTTACCAATTTTGATTGCACCGTTGGTTGATTTTTTCTCGTACGAAACAACAGAAAATCCCATTTTTTCGAGTACTTCTGCTGAGCTCTTTATAGCAACTGTTGTGTAGTAGTCGGTAATGTTAGCGTGTTTTGCTAGAAACCTGAATTCTCTATTTAATTGTAGACGAAAAGGTCGCTCGTACAGCGAATGATGGCTCACCGCAAAATAAGCTAATTTTCGTCTTTTATTATAAGGAACGGTTTTTCTTAAATCTATTTCATCAATCGACTTTTGAGAAAGTGTTTCAATTTCGGAGATCATACCTTCAGTCGTGAATATAGTGCCTATGTTATGTCCTAATAGCTCCCCTGTGACGCTGTCGACATATTTATAGGCAATGAAACGTTTTTCATTGCAATATTTTAAAAAATCGATTTTATAGAGTCCATGCTTAATATTCTCATCAGAGGTTTTCTCATGAAAAACAAGTACAGAATTTACAATCTCACTATCATTAGAATTTCCAATCGGATATTCACAAACAGGATTGTGTTCGATCATCGATGTTGACTGATAATTTGCTCTGGCGATCAAGTTATTTAAACTACGGTATTTCTCTTCCATCAGAGTATTGAATTGATCAACTCTATTTTTAGAACTAGGGTCTTGATGTTGTAAATGACTAACTTTAGATAGATAAGGCTCAAGATCGTTGGTAAATTCTCGCAAAACACGAATACTACGGCTAAGAGTTGGTTTAGTTGTTCCTCTTTCCCATCGACTAAGTGTAACGGTATCAATGTTCGATAGATCTCCTCCGAGTAAGTTGAGCTTTGTAGCTGCTTGACTTTGTGTTAGTTCATTCGCGATTCGATATTTTTTTAAGTATTCGCCAAACACAGTAGTTTTCTCCAATCTTTTGCATAAGGCGAAGTATTATTATGTGTAGAAACTTAAGATGGTAGGCATCTTAATTTAAAGTCTGTTTGGCTATGCCTAATGATTTTTGATTGAGTATTGGTTATCCCACTGGGTTGTTTTTATGAGGGTTATTATTTCGGGTTGAGAAAGAAGTGTCGCTGTATCAATTTCGTATAAGCAATGTTCGAATGAGCGGTTGCCTAATTTAAAACCTCCTTTTTCTGACTCAATATCAAATGCTATTTTCTTAAATCCAAGTTGCTCTAAAATTTGTCCGATTTCAGGCCATGCACTAAAGAAATAATAACGTTGAACATTTGAATAGTGAATTAGGTTTATAAATTGAGAAACTAACATACATCGAAATATCTGGAAATTAGAAGAGTAACGATTATAATTACAAACCGATAACTTAGTCGAATTTTTATAACTGACAGATTTTGTCAGGTCGATATCAATGATTTTTGAATGAGTAACTTTGTCAAAATAGTCACTTTCGAATATAAAACTAATTGAGTGACCTACCAACTGCCCGCTTTCTGTTATAAATCTTTTTAAAATAGCTCGTTTGTTTTGTTGGTAGTCATATAGATTAATGTCGAAAAAACCCTTCGGTGTATGGATGGCTGTTTCGTAAAAGATTTTAAGGCTAGATAGTATCTTGTCATCATCTTTCAAAAGAAGTGGCATCTCAGTAATTAAAGTTGATTGTGGCTCTTGTGGCTCTTCATAACTTAATGATGAAAGCTTCGTTACCCTGTTATTAAAACGAAGTTGTTCAACCTCGTCTAGTAGCTTTGTTTCGTTTGGATTAGGTATTAATTCATAAAAGTCACTCAGGTCAACCTGTAAACAACGCAAGATTCTTAGGCATTTTGCAAGTGTTGGTTTGGTTTTTCCTCGTTCCCAACGACTGAGAGTTACCACGTCTACAGAGCGAAACTCTTCATTTGCAAGGTTTAACTTAACAGCAAGCTCACTCTGAGTAAGACCTAGTGAGACTCTCAATTCCTTTAAATAGTCACCAAACATACATTATCCCTAAGCGTAATTTGATCTAATTGAAGTATAGTCATCTATGATAGTTAATGGCGTTTTTAATAACCTATCTAAATGTAACAGACTCGAGATTACCGTTTTGAAACGGCATTGTGTATTTGTACAGGAGTTCGTTTAACTACTTATGCAGTTTGTCTTCACGGTTAAGAAGTAGGCATGTAAAGCTACATATGATTTGTTCATGCTAATCCTTGCTAGTTATTGATCTGTAGTATGGATTAATCACAAAAAGAGGTTTGTTTATGAATACGAATATGTTGTCTGAAAATTTACAAGCCGAAGCACTTATTGACGATGTTAATCAGGGATTGTTTTATCCTGTTTTTCAACCGATAACTAATGGCAATGGAACTGTCGGTGCTGAGGTTTTGTTACGTTGGGAAAAAGGGCACGATGTTGAATCGTCAATTCGCTGTCTG
Source organism: Vibrio sp. 10N.261.54.A5 (assembly GCF_041471145.1). Taxonomy (NCBI): domain Bacteria; kingdom Pseudomonadati; phylum Pseudomonadota; class Gammaproteobacteria; order Vibrionales; family Vibrionaceae; genus Vibrio; species Vibrio sp. 10N.261.54.A5. Next base: position 28,226 of record NZ_JBFRNU010000025.1, read on the forward strand.
TTAGACTCTAAGAAGATTGCATGGTTTACTCAAATATTCTTGTTAAGAGTGTCCGAGGAATTATTGTCTCAGAAGAAAATGATTGATTTTCTGACTATTAATATCTCCCCTGATCACGTTTTAAGTTTCACTTTTCTACGTGATATTTCCCCAATTTGGCAAGCATGTAATAAGTTGGGTATAACCTTATGGATTGAGCTTACTGAGAATGAACAATACCCGGTTGGCATTGACGAGAAAAGGATGATGTCCCAGTTTGGAGTATGTCGTGGTCTTGGAATTAAAATCGCGATAGATGACTATGGCAGTGGTTATAACACTGGTGAAGCACTGATTAGGGTTGTTAAACCGAACATAGTGAAAATAGATCGGTCGTTAATGAGAAACCGGAGTGATAATTCGACCTTTTGGGAGCGTCTTAGATTTTTAGCTCGGAAGTATCAGATTGAATTGTTATCTGAAGGTATAGAAAACCATGAAGATTTACGTTTTGCACAATCGCAGGGCATAGATTATTTTCAGGGCTATCACTTAGGCAAACCTGGCTCATTGAGTCAATTGTCGAAACAAGGTGCAGCATATTGCTGATCTACTTAAAAATAGCGTGAATAAATTCGGGTTACTTTTAGTGTGTAAAGCATCATCGTTAGTTTCAAGAGTTTTAGGTTTGCCGGAACATAATGCCATTCTATTAGTTTAATCATGCCTACTTAGTATCAAGTGTTTAATGCCTGCCAGTTTATCTATTTATAACCATTTGTTAGCATTGGGACAAACAACAAAACATTGGAATCGTTATGTCGCAGTCACCTTTGGATCAAAAGGCTTTGGAGCAAGAGCTTTCAGGTCAACAGCCCTCCTTATCTCAAATTAATGTGTTTCCGGTTAAATCAGTAGGTGGGATTGCACTCTCTTCTGCTTGGGTCGAAAAACAGGGCCTTACCTTCGACAGACGTTTTATGTTGGCCTTGGCTGACGGCTCAATGGTGACGGCACGTAAGTACCCTAAAATGGTCAAGGTATCTTCTAGCTTGCAACCAGATGGTTTGATCTTCACTTATGAAGCTAAAGAACCGCTGCGCTTAAAGTATGCGAGCTTCAAGATGCAAGAAGCGCCAGCAACGGTGTGGAAAGACAGCTTCACGGCATACACGACATGTGATGAAGCCGATGATTGGTTCAGTGATGTGTTGGGCGTGCGCGTTGAGCTACTGTTTTCTGGCGAGCAATCGAATCGTGTTCGTGAAAAGCTCGGTCACAATGTGAGTTTTGCTGACGGTTACCCAATGTTAGTGATCAGCCAAGCCTCTCTTGATGAACTCAATCGCCGCAGCCCTGAAACCCATTCAATGGATCAGTTCCGCACCAATTTTGTCGTCTCAAACACTGAAGCGTTTGCTGAAGATGGTTGGAAGCGCATTCGAATTGGTGAGGTTGAATTCGAAGCGGTGAAGCCTTGTGAGCGCTGTATCCTAACGACAGTCGATGTTGAGAGCGGCGAATTCAGAGCAACAAAAGAGCCACTCAATACCTTTTCTACGTTCAGAGCCAATGAACGTGGTGGCGTTTTCTTTGGTCAGAACCTTGTGGCGAAAAATGAAGGTCTGGTGAAAGCGGGTGACGTTGTTGAGGTACTTGAAACCAAAGAGAAAGAACATTACGAAGACTCTTGGGTCGAGTCACTGCACTTAACTTGCGTCGAGCGTGAAGAGATCGCTCGCGACTTCACAACCTTTTGGCTAGAGCCAGCGAAAGAGAACAATTTATTACCAAGCTATCAGCCGGGGCAGCATCTACCGATTGAAATGGTGATTAATGGCGAGAAAGTGTCTCGTCGTTACACGTTATCTTCTAGCCCTTCACGCGCAGGTCGTTTGGCGATTTCCGTGAAGCGAGTGGACGATGGTCAAATCTCAAACTGGCTCAATGATCACTTCCAAGTCGGTGACACGCTAGTTGCTCAGAATCCAGATGGCGCATTCTACTTAGAAGATAACCCAACACATCCATTACTGCTGTTATCAGCGGGAAGCGGCATCACCCCTATGTTGTCGATGCTTCGTTACTTAGCCGACCATGGTCAGATTGATGATGTGGTGTTCTATCACCAATGCAGCAGTGAAGAAGATATCCCTTATCAAGCTGAGATTGATAAGATCGCTCGCGAACATGCTGGTCTAAGTGTGATTTATTCACTAAGCCAACCAACGAAAGAGTGGGATGGTTTGTCAGGTCGTTTGAGTGTGTCTCATGTCGCCAAAATTGAGGACCTTCATAAGCGCCAAGCATTCGTGTGTGGCCCTGACGGCTTTATGGATAATGCCAAGAAATTGCTGATTCAAATGGGGCTGAATCCTCAGCATTATCATCAAGAAGCGTTTGGTGTTGCTCAATCAACGGAAGAAGCGGTGAAGCAACTGCAGTTGAGCGTTAACGGCTACCTGTTCGAAGGCAACAACCAATCAACACTACTAGAGCAAGCTGAGTCGGCAGGTGTGTCTATCGCATCAAGCTGTCGCGCGGGTTTCTGTGGTGCTTGTAAAGTGACCCTTGAGTCTGGGCAAGTTCATCAACCTGATGTACCGGCGTTGCAAGATCATGAACGCAACATGGGGCAAATACTGGCGTGTTGCAGTGTGCCTCAAACTGATATCGAAGTTGTAGACTAACTCGGTAGGTCGGAAGGCCAGAAAGAAAAGCACATTGAATAGAAAAGGCCGGAAGTTCACTGAAATGAACTTCCGGCCTTTTTGATTCTAAGATTAATTCAAACAATTAATCGTAGATCGTTGGGATCGGTTGACGCTTGTGCTGTGTTGCTTTGTAGATGCCTACTAAGCGGTCTGACACGTCTTGAGGGACTTCTTTACCTTCAAGGAAATCATCGATTTGGTCGTAAGAAAGGTTCAATGCTGCTTCGTCGGCTTTCTGTGGATCAAGCTCTTCTAGGTCGGCAGTAGGCACTTTCTTAACCAATAGCTCTGGCGCACCTAGCGTTGCTGCAAGTTCACGAACTTGACGCTTGTTCAGGCCAAACAAAGGCGCTAAATCACATGCGCCGTCACCGTGCTTGGTGTAGAAGCCAGTGATATTTTCAGCTGAGTGGTCAGTACCGATGACAAGACCGCCAACGTAACCTGCAATTTCGTATTGTGCGATCATGCGAGCTCGAGCTTTCACATTGCCTTTCACAAAGTCGATTTTTGCTGAATCTGTTGGTAGTAGGCCTGTGCCCTCTAGAGCAATGTGAGATGCAGCGTGAAGCCCATCAACACCCGCTTTAATGTTTACAGAAACAGATTGAGAAGGCTGAATGAAAGACAGCGCAAGTTGCGCTTCGTCTTCATCTTTTTGTTCACCGTAAGGCAGGCGAACCGCGATGAATTGGTAGTCGTTGCTACCAGCGTTTTCATTTAGGCTATCAACGGCCATTTGTGCTAAACGGCCACAAGTTGTCGAATCCACACCGCCACTGATACCAAGGATCAGAGACTTGCAGCCTGACTGCTGAAGTTTCGTTTTAATAAAGTCCACACGACGAGTCACTTCGAAGTGAGGGTCAATTGAAGGTAGTACGCGCATTTCGTCACGAATTAACTGTTCCATTCGTATTCCTTTCCTGCAAGCAAATTAAAAATCTAGTGTTATCATACCTAAATCATCCGATTTAAAAACCTCTTTGCACAAGCTTAGAAAGAGAAGGCAGTAATTAATAATGGAAAAAATAGCCATTTTCGGTAGTGCGTTTAATCCGCCGAGCTTAGGGCACAAAAGTGTGATTGATTCGTTGGCTCACTTTGACAAAATTCTACTCGTTCCAAGTATTGCCCATGCTTGGGGAAAAGAGATGCTAGACTTTGATACGAGATGTCAGTTAGTTAACGCATTTATTAGCGATCTTTCACTGGATCAAGTGGAGCTTTCTTTGATCGAAAAGAGCCTATTTACCCCAGGTGAAAGCGTCACGACTTATGCCGTGCTCAGTGAACTTCAAAAGTTACATCGTGACGCTGAACTGACGTTTGTTATTGGCCCAGATAACTTCTTTAAGTTCTCATCTTTCTATAAATCAGATGAGATTACCGAGCAGTGGTCTGTAATGGCTTGCCCTGAAAAAGTGAAAATTCGCAGTACAGACATACGTAATGCACTGATAAGTGGAAGCGATGTGGCAAAACTGAGTACAAAGTCAGTTACAAAGATGTTGCAAGATAGTGGACTGTATCAGATAATGTAAGTTCACTAATCAAGAGGTCAGAGGACTATGCTAAAGAGCGCGATACCAGCGACGTTGATCATGGCAGCATGCAGTATGCCTGCGTATGCTGAGTGTGATTTTTTTAGCCTAGATTCGATCATGCTGACTTCTGATGAAGATGACAACTGTCTAGATTTCTCGACCAGCATCGAGTCTTTTGGCCAACGTATGATGGAAATCAGCGGGCTGAGCGATGATGAACCTGAAAGCACACCGGACTATTGGTCTGATTGGGTTCTTCAAAGTAAAGACTCGCCATTGCTGACACAAAGCATTGAGTCAAATTATGTTGGCTTGGGTATGTGGTTTCCAGAAGACCTTGAAGACGAGCAGTATGATATGTCGACTGAAGAGTGGTTGATGAATCATGGTCTTCAACTTAGTATCGGTTTTGGCGAGAAAGTCGAAGGGCAGCCGCGTATGCGCTTTGATTATCGTTGGCACGACTCACGTGACGCCGACCTAATGATGCAGGTTGAGTTGCCATTTTAGACAGGCAGATGCACAGATAGATTGCTATCTACGTCTAAATAGTAAAAATTAAAAAAGCCGCAAAAACTCAGTTTTTGCGGCTTTTTAGTATCTGGCTTGCGAGTTTTAATACCAGCACTCACTTTCCGCCAAGCTATAAATCTTCACCAAAAACAAGCATACACAGTTGCTCGAACTCTTCTTCTTTACCTGAGAACAGATCATCAATCACAAGTGAACGTTTTTGACCTGACTGCATGCGCTTCTTCGCTTCTCGCATCACCATCACCAGAGTGTGCTCTTGTGGCAAGTTTGAGTCATCAATGTTCCATTGATTGAATCGCTGAGAAAGAGCACTTTCGCAAAGCAGGGGTTTAAACGACAACACTTCTTGCTTCAATACAGAAAGCATATCTTTAAACGCTTGTTCCGTATTATTGGCATTAGAAGCGCGAGCTTTGGTTTGTTCTAGCTTTTCTAGTAGTGCCGAAGAGAGGTTCGTTTGCGTGATGTAACCCGCTTGTCTTGGGAATGAATCCGTCAAACGAACAGAAAAATCGACACGGTTAACCTGAGTGTTTGGAAAGTAGGTCAGTGACGTTAGGCAGTCGTGTGGAATCCAGACGCTTTGTCCTGGTTCAACGGCATACTCTTGTTTGCCTAACTTAATCAAAACCAAGCCACTTTGAACCGATACAAGGCTATGTTTAAGTACTTTCTTGCGTGGTGTGATCACCAAGTGTGAAAAGTAAGCCGATGTATATTCAATAGCGAAGTTCATAGATAGTACCTTAATTTTGGGGCGTCAAGATTACCGTTAATCTTAAAGAATGCCAACAATAACAGGGGATTTTCAATGTTTCTGGTCTGACCTTGTCAAAAGTATGGGCTCTGTAGCTGCGAGAAGTCAAAACAACGCGTAGAATGAGCCAGCTTTTTATTATATGAATTAAAAAATGACCTCTCCAACCGATCCATATGTTGATATTCGTCCTTACGGCGATGATGAAATTCCAGCGGCACTAAACCGTCTTATTAATGATGAAGAATTTATCAGTGCAATCTTGCACTACCGTTTTTCAAACCATGCGTCTTGGTTCAAAGCATTAATGAGCCCGATTTTGCGTGTGTACTTAAAAATGAAATGGAGCAAGCTGACTAGCGTTGAATCCATTCAGATTGAAGTGAAAAAGTACTTACGCGACACGTTAGCGAAAACCACTAGCGGTGTGACGTACACTGGTATCGAGTCACTGGATGCGAACCAAGCTTATCTGTTTGTATCAAACCATCGTGACATTGCTATGGATCCTGCGTTGGTAAATTACGCTCTGCATCAAAATAATCATCAGACTTGTCGTATCGCTATCGGAGACAACCTGTTGAAAAAGCCATGTGCGACTGAATTGATGCGTTTAAATAAGAGCTTCATCGTAAAGCGTTCTTTGAAAGGACCGCGTGAGATGATGAAAGCGCTAGGGCAGTTGTCTTCTTACATTAAGCACTCTCTAGAAACGGGCAACTCAATCTGGATCGCTCAAAAGGAAGGTCGTGCGAAAGACGGTAACGATTTTACTGAGCCAGCAATTTTGAAAATGTTCCACGTTGAAGGACGTAAGCAAAAAATTGCTTTCCCTGAATACGTGAAGTCATTGAAGATTGTTCCTGTGGCTATTTCTTACGAGAACGACCCATGTGACACGGCTAAAGCGATAGAGCTTTTCGAAAAAGACGTAAACGGCAGTTACGAAAAGGGTGAGTTTGAAGATATCGAAAGTATCATTCAAGGCATCATCGGTGATAAAGGACGCGTTCACGTTGGTTTCGGTCAGGTTATCGACCAAGATTTTGATACGCCTGAAGCGCTTGCTGAAGAGATCGATCGTCAGATCCACGATAACTACAAACTGTTCCCAGTAAACTTGCTGGCAGCAGAAAAAGAAGATGAGTCGATTACAGCGGCCGTTAAACAAGAGTTTGAAGCTAAACTGTCGAGCCTGCCACAAGGTGCGCGTCAGTACTTGATCGATAGCTACGCCAACCCAGTGAAGAACATTGGTTAACGAGCGTTAGTTAGCTTGCTAGTTGATTAGCAACTTGATTGAATTGAAAAAGGAGCCTTGGGCTCCTTTTTTGTTTCTGAATCACCATTTGTTGCTGCGATCGAGCATTAACGTATTAGAGCATTAGAGCATTAGAGCATTAGAGCATTAACGTATTAGAGCATTAGAGCATTAGAGCATTAGAGCATTAGAGCATTAGAGCATTAGAGCATTAGCCTGAATTAGCGAGCGACTGCGCCACCGAGCTCTAGATTGGTTGGCCATGTGGTTACAGTGTTACCGCCCAGATAGATGTTGCCTTTGACTGTCATGGTCTCGGGGAATGTTGTAATCCCAGAACCGCCTATATAAAGGTCGCCGTCAATCACGATCCCGTTGGGTAACTCGGTTAAAGGAGTGCGGATCACGCTCAGATCGCCTTTTACTCTAAAGCCATTCGGTAGCCTTTCCAGTGGAGTGTCGGTGAGGTTGATAAAGCCGCCCACTCTTACACCTCTTGGCCAGCTGGTGATTTGGCTACCAATCAAGTTGACGTAACCTTTTATCTTAACCCCGCTCAGGACTCGAGCGAGTTGGCTGTTAGAGCCTTTAAGGCTGCCGTTCACTTCTAACCCTTTGGGTAGGCGTGTGATCGCAGTATTCTCTATATTGAGATTACCATCTACCACCAAGCCAGTTGGAAGTGATGTATAAGGCTTATTTCGTAGATATAAGTTTCCGTAATTATCGAGATGGTTCAATATTTGATAGTGATCGAGTGGTTCAGCACTGACATTTGTTATGGTTAAGGAACCAATAATAAGTGCAATTATTCTGAGCATAACAGGCTTCTTATTACGATAGACGCTTACACTATAATGGAAAAATTAATCTCGCATAGTGTTTTACCCATTTGGCGGTAGATTAACGAGGAATGGAGCAAAGATGATAGGTAAATTAATGATTAGAGTAAATATACGAATTATTAAGGTCTTTCTGATAGCCGCTTCAGTGTTTGGCTCAATGTCTGCGAGTGCCAACAAAGTAATTTCAACGCCCGGTAAAGCTGCGGTGGTGGTGACACAAGGCGGTCAACAGCAACGAGTTTGTTATTACGATGACAAGGCTTATAGCATTGGGGCAGTGTTAGAGGTGGGGGGCGTAGTGATTCAGTGCGCTGCAGAAAACGATTTTGAGCAAAATGGGTCACTGGCTTGGGTTCAATTAAAAAAAGACGAGTAATTCACTCGTCTTTTAATAAGCATATAAATGCTTATATTAACGCGCTAGAGAGCGAGTCTTAAGTTCAAAAATAATCTTCTCAGCGCTAACTTCAAATTTAAAGCGAGCGTGCAACTCTGTGCTTTCTTCAGTCATCTCTGATGCTTCGAACTCAACGTTGCTAGACACTTGTTTAGCAAGTTCAACATACTTAGCAAACTCTGCTTCAATCAGTGCTTTTGAGTTTCCGTAAACCGTTACTTCAGCAACATCGTCGCCTTCTTTAATGATGAACCCGATTTCGCCTGCACAGCCGCAAGCCTCACATACATCGTTGTTACCAATATCTTGGCTCATAAATAATCCTCTTACAAAGTTTGAGGTTATTCTAACGAGCAATTTGAACTGTATCTACAAAAATTAAAACCTTTGAACTAATTTATACTGGTATGCTATGTTGTTTGTTAAGGTGTTTGATGAATATCTATATTCGCGCCGCCAAATATGTATGTGATTTACCTCACGTTTTGTTGAAAAGGAATGTTATTAATATGTCAGAATATCATTCACTTAGTTGCGCCAGAAATGATTTTATAAGACTATCTATCGCTTGATAGGTATTTATACAATGAATTTTTCGTTGGGTATTTCATATTCTAAGTAGTTATTTAAACTTATCGACTTAGGATTGTAAGGTGATTTTCGAAGAATAATTAGACAAAGTGTCCAAAGAGGCATCACTGTAAAATTGTTCGTACATAGTATTTGTGTGAATTTAGTTATAAATACTTGCGAAAAAATACCTTGCTCACATAATGCTGATAACGATTTTCATTCTGACTTCATTTGATTGAGTTAGATGGATTTACAAAGAGAAGAGCCTGAATATGCCAAAGCGTAGTAAAGAAGATACAGAAATCACGATCCAGAAAATCATGGATGCCGTTGTAGACCAGCTACTAAGATTGGGTTACGACAAGATGTCATACACGACGTTGAGTCAACAAACGGGTGTTTCTCGTACAGGTATAAGTCATCACTTTCCAAAGAAAACGGATTTTACTGCTGCTCTAGACGGTCGTATTTTCAAGATGTTCGTGGAACACATTGACTTCGAAAATGGCCTTGACGCATTTTCAGCTAGCTGGGTTGCAGCACTTGAAGACGCTGAGTTCCTAGCAATCTTACGTTTACTTTTCCATCATATCGTTACTGCTGAGAGCGCGCATGAGTTCGCTGCAAACGGTATTGATCGTCTATACAAGCTGACTGAAACTCAGTTTGGCGATACTAGCGGTAAAGAACTAGAGTGGCTGATTGGTAAATCATTGATTCGTATGAGCCAATAATCAGCACTCAATAAAAGAAGCTCCTACGGGGGCTTTTTTTGTGCTTGCAGTTTCACTTCTTGTACGTTTTTCTCTCAATCCCACATCGATGTCGCAGTCTTGTTGAATGATGTTATTTCCTTTCTTTTTATATGCTTACGCTCGCGGCTTGTTTTACTCTTCAGTGTTAAAAGCTAAGTAACCCTAACGGGTAGTGTTCATTTCTAGAGCCTCAAATGCTCAAGGTGAGTCGTTTTGGTGCTTGCTGCTGTGGTTATTAATAAAATTGAGTTTAAGCCGAGAGAGTGGCTGTGAGCCAATAAAAAGCCCCGAACAAATCGAGGCTTAGGATTACGTCATTGTTATCAAGAACGAATACTCAAAACGAGTCGCTCCTTAATCGGACTTATTGTGCGGGGTGAACCTGAGGGAAGCTCATGGTTGGGTGTTTTTCTACGATACTTTTGTAACCATACACATCTTCTATCATCGAAGGTTTCAGTGCATCCCAAGGCTTGCCATCACACACCAAATTGCCATCTTTCAATACCACCAATCGATCGGAATACTGCGCGGCTAAGTTGAGATCATGCAAAACCACGATAACCGCGGCATTGTGGTTATCGGCTAATTCTCTCGCAATCTTTAAGGTGTTGTGCTGGTGGGCAAGATCCAGTGCAGAGGTTGGTTCATCAAGCATCAAAATACATTGGTCACCAGAGTGGTGAAGCTGAGTTAACACTCGAGCCAAGTGCACTCGCTGCTTTTCACCGCCTGATAGCGAAGGATAAAGTCTTTCACTCAGGTGAGTCACATCAGCAACATCCATTTTTTGGCTAGCAATGCTGGTCAGCTTCTTGTTGGATTCTTGCAGAGGAATCCCACCAAGCTCGACAACTTCATGTGCCAAGAATGGGAAGGTCAATGTGCTGTGTTGAGGAAGCATAGCAAGGTGCTTCGCTAACTTTTGAGAAGGCCACTTGTCTTTACTGTGTCCAAAATACTGGATATCGCCGTTGCTTGATATCTCTTGGCACAAAGCTTTAAGCAGCGTGCTTTTACCTGCGCCATTTGGCCCAAGCAGTGTGGTTACCTTTCCCGCTTCAATCTCAATAGAAACGCCATCTAATATCACTTTACTGCCGAACTTCACTTCGATATCGGTCGCTTTTAAAGCTGAAGGAAACATTAAAGGATTCTCCCTTTCTGTTGAAATAGTAGATATAAGAAGAATGGGGCGCCGATAATCGCAGTGACAATACCAACAGGAAGTTCAGCCGGAGCAAGTACCACACGTGAGAACATGTCTGCGGCGGTTAGCAGCAGTGCGCCTAGTACCGCTGATAGTGGCAACAGAACTCGGTGGTCAGGGCCTGCCAACATGCGACCTAAATGTGGGATAACCAATCCAATAAAACCAATCATGCCAGACAGGCTAACTGTGATACCAACGCCCGCAGCCGTCAGTAGAATCAGCTTTCGTTTCAGCTTTTGAACTGGGATACCAAGGTGTTGCGCTTCTGACTCGCCCAGTAATAGAGCATTTAGAGACATCGCTTGGCGGTAGAAAACAACAAACAAGCCAACGAGCGTGACAGCTGCCAGCAAAATTCCTGACCACTTAGCGCCCGCCAATGAACCCATCGACCACAATGAAAGATCGCGCAGCATTTGGTCATCAGCAATGAAATTCAAGAAGCCAATACCTGCGCCAGAGAGCGCACTGATCGCCACACCCGCCAACAACATGATGGTGACAGAGGTGCCGAATTTACCTGTACCCAGCTTATACACCAGCAGCGTGGTTAAAGCGCCGCCAAGAAAAGCGAACACAGGAACCGCAGCAAAGTTCATGAAAGCAGGGTATTGAAGCGATAGCTCAGAGAACAAAACGATAGCCAGTGCAGCACCTAATGCTGCGCCCGCAGACACACCTATGATGCCAGGTTCTGCAAGTGGGTTTCGAAACAAACCCTGCATCACTGCACCACACAAGGCGAGGATCGCACCAATCAGCATGCACAAGATGGTTCTAGGTAAGCGGATCTCTTGAATCACTAAGTTGATGTGAGGTGCTAAGTCATTGTTTGGTTTAATTAAGCTTGTGGCGCTGTCCGCTAAGCTAATGTTCATTGGCCCAACAGTGATCGAGTACAGCGCGACAAAAGCTAGGGTTGCACCTAGAGCTAACATCGACGTTTTCAGTGGGACGGAGCGTAACAACATAAAGGGCCTCAATATCTATCGCTAACTTCGACCTCCTTCAACAACAGCGTGAGTCAGTTGGTGAGGGAAGCGAATTAGCGATAGCAGAAATAGGGTGGTTGAGTTATAGCGGGTAGATAAGTGCGTTTAGACGCTTTGCTTCAGAGAGGCTTTCTAGGCCAAGCCCGCCAACCAAAGCACTGCCATTTACGGTAATGATTTGCTTGTTCATACCTGCAGGCGTTGCCGCTAACATAGGTAGCGATTTCAGGATGGCATCAGCACCGCCCATTTTTTGGTAGCTACGACCACTGACTAAAATCACATCTGGCTGCATTTCTACCAGTGATTCCATCGACAGTGGCTTGTAAGACGTTAGGCTTTGAGCTGCAGGGTTGATACCGCCAGCTAACTCGATGATTGCGTTTGGCGAAGTTTCACCGCCAGCAACGTTCGCAGGGCGACCTTCGTGCAGCAACAGGAAAAGTACTTTCTTCGCTTCGTTACTTGGTACCTGGTTCGCTTTCAGTGCTGCAATCTTCTGATTTACTTCAGCTTTAACTTGCTGCGAGTGGTCTTCGGTATGGGTGATCTTTGCGATTTGGTCGATACGCTTTAATAGCCCTTCCACGTTTGCTTCAGTGTTAACAATCTCTACATCGACGCCTGCCGATTTTAATTGAGAGATAGCGTTGTCTGGTCCCATTTCATCCGAGCCAATCAATGTGGTTGGCTCTAGGGCGAGTAGACCTTCAGCAGACAGGTTTCGGTGATAACCAATCTTTGGCAGGTTTTCTCCTTGAGGGAAGTGGCTGGTCACATCAATCGCGACTAACTGCTCTTCGGCACCTAATGCCAAAACCAATTCAGTAACGGCACTACCAGCACTGATGATTCGAGGTTGTTCAGCGTCGTTGGCCATTGCGGGTGCGCTAAGTGCCAGGCTGATTGCAGCTAATGAAAGAAGAGGTGTCTTGGTCTTTAATTTATTGAGCACGTTTAAGTTGTTCATAATAAGTTCTTTATATTTTCTTTTTGTATCGCGAAGATACTCAGTGAGCAGTCCGTTCGCATTGTGAGTTCGAATCGATAGAGAGGCTTAGTCTGCTTGTTTAGTTTTATCAACCAGAAGCCAAACCTCGTGAAAATTGAGTGTCGCTCTAGCCATCGTCCGTGAGCAATTGAGTCGCTGGTATTCCGTTTTCTTGAAGGAATGAAAGCAACTTCACTAGGTTCTCCACGTTAGCGGCTTTATCTGCGCCAATGATGATCGGCTTTTTATCCGTTGAGCCAGTCTCTTCTAACAGGGCAATCTTGAAGTTTTCCCAGTCGATGTATTCTTGGCCGTTAATTGCCCAGTAGGGTTCGCGGTCTAAAATATTGACGCTAATCGAATCCTTGTGGACTTCAGAAACGTTTTTGACATCCGAGCTTGGCAGCTCAACTTCCAGTGACTCCAGCTTTACTGATGCCGTAAGCAATAGAAAAACCATCACGATAAAAATGATGTCGAGCAGCGGTGTTAAGTCTGGCGCTAGGCTCTGTGTGTGAGATGAGTGGGGCGTTTTAATCATGCTTGGCTCACATCACCGATAGAGGTTTTGTTGACAGGCTTGCCCTGAGTATCATCAGACTGATTGGTTTGAATCGACATGCCTTCTAGCCACACATTCACATAGTTCAGAGTATGTTCTAGCTGAGCTAGCACTCGATCGGCCCATAACCCTAGTAGTTGAGCACCAGAAATAGCAGGAAGCGCAATCATCAAACCTGCTGCTGTGGTTCTCATTGCTAATCCAAGACCGTCTGCCAAATCATTAGGCGTGATGCTGCCTGTTGTCGCGGCAACGCCTTTAAACATCTCAATAAGACCAAGTACCGTACCAAGCAAGCCGATGAGTGGGCTGATCACGCCGATCAAACCAAGCAGCCTTAAACCTGCATGAAGTTGGTGGCGTTTTTCTTGTAGCCAGATCCCAGCGGCATCTTCACGTAACCCTTTTGAGAAAGAGTGGTGAGCAAGCAACATTGACACGCCCTTGTACAGTAGCGGGCGTTTACCTGAAATCGACTGAGCAAGCGCTTCAATTTCTTTACTGTTGGTTGGTGAGATTTGGTTTAGCTCGCGACGAATGGCACGTTTGCCCACACCAATGCTGAGCATGACTTGGAAGACACGTTCAGCGATGATCATTGCTGTTAATGCTGAACAGATAAGAAGAGGCCAAGTCATTAAGCCAAGTTGATCTTGTAAGTAACTGATTTGTTGCATGATTAATCCAACCTAAAACGAACAGGTATTTGTACTCGGTGAGCAATCGCTCGACCATTGACAGTGTGAGGTGAGAATTTCCATTGTTTAATGGCATCTAATGCGGCGTTATCGAGCATTAGTGCGCCTGATGAATTTACTAATGCTTGTTTAATTTGTTTACCTTCAGCGTCTAGCCAGATCTCATAAGTCGCGACACCTTCAACGCCACGACGTCTTGCTTGGCGAGGGTAATTCGGTGGGGTAGGACGCGCAGAGAACGAAGGTTTAGTGACCAAAACTGGCTCTTGGTTTGATACGCCTTGGTTTACTTCCTGAGGTTGGTTCGCAGACTCGTCCATATTCTTATCGACTTTCTTGTCGGCCAGCTTCTCTGGTTTAGTGACTGGTTGCGGTACTGGTTCTGGGCGCTCTTTCTTCACCACCTTTTTCTCAGTTACTGGTTTCTTTTGAACCGGCTTTTTCTCGACAACCTTCTTCTCAATCACTTTTTTCTCAACTTTCTTTGGTTGAGGTTTATTGGTGATCGCTTTTTTCTTTGGGGTTGGCTTAGCTTGCTTTGGCTCAACCGTTTTTGGTTCGACTGGTTTAGGTTCGGCTTGTGAGACGGTTTCTTTTATTGGTTCTGGTTCAACTGGCTCTGTGATTGTTTTTTGCTGAGCTTGTGAAGGAACGCTCTTAGGAGTGAAGTTGATCGATACCGTGTTCGATTGGCTACCTGCAGGCATCGCAAATACTTTGGATTCTTGAGCGACAAACAACAACGCGGCATGAATCACTAACGATGCACCGCCTGCAATAACATATCTAGGAACGTTCACAATCAATCCTTTACCAAATCAAAATTCTGTATCGGATTATTGCTTAGAATCTAAATAAGATCAATTATCAATTGCATTATCATTTGCGTGTATTTATGATTCTCTCAGTTTTTAGCGAATAGTCTTCCAGACTTTGCTATGTAAGTGTTTAGAGAGATTATATGAGTCTTAATATTTATAAATTTGACGAATCAATCTTGGGCGTTTCTAGCCCTGATCCGCTTCGTTTTGCGTTTGCGAAAAAGCATTCTGCACACGCCGGAGGAAGTTCAATTCCGGTCGACCCCAGTAAGAAGTTAGAACTCTTTGACGAACTGATGCTGAGTGAAGGGAAAAAACAGGATACGCGTTGCTTGTATATCCACATTCCTTTCTGTCGTGTGCGTTGTACGTTCTGCAATTTCTTCCAAAATGCCGCAAGCCGTAAATTAGTGGATGAGTATTTCGATGCACTGATGGTCGAGCTAAAGCAGAAAGCCAAAACACCTTGGGCTCAGTCTGGACTATTTCACGCCGTCTATATTGGTGGCGGAACTCCCACCGATTTGTCGTCTCAACAAGTTGAGCAGCTGGGTAAAGCGATTCGTCAATATTTCCCACTAGTAAACGATGTTGAGATGACATTGGAAGGGCGCATCAATCGATTTGGTGACGAGATGTTTGATCGTGCGCTTGAAGGTGGCTTCAATCGTTTCTCGTTCGGTATTCAAAGTTTCAATACTCAGGTTCGACGTAGTGCTAAGCGCCTAGATGACCGAGAGGTTGTGCTAGAACGTATCAGTTCACTAAGCCGCACCGAGCAAGCGCCAATCGTTCTTGATCTGTTATACGGATTACCACACCAATCTATGGAAGTGTTCCAACAAGATTTAGAAGACTACATGTCTACTGGCGCACACGGCATTGACCTCTACCAACTGATTGTTGCGGGCAATGCACCTATGCTTAATCTTGTTGAGAAAGGAAAAATCCCACCGCCTGCGAATACGCCAGATAAGGCGAGCATGTATTTGGCGGGTGTGGAGTTCATGGCAAAAAATAAGGTCAAGCAACTGAGCGTAAACCACTGGACTCGTGATAACCGCGAACGCAGCATTTACAACAGCTTAGCGAAAAATTATGCCGAAGTTCTACCCATTGGTTGTGGCGCTGGTGGCAACATCGGCGGTCATGGTGTGATGCAGCATCGAACTTTAGACAGCTACATGGAGTCTATAAAGCAAGGTCAATTACCTATTGCCATGATGACTAAGCAAAGCTCATTAGAGCCTATCTTCTCAACATTAAAGGCAGGTTTCGATTCTGGTGTTGTTAGAAGAAGTACGCTACCGAGATTTATGGGGCAAGATACGTTCGACTACCTCAAGCCTTTGTTCGCGCATTGGGAAAAGAACGGTTTAGTTGAGCTTTCGGAAGATTATCTGAGCCTGACTATTGCTGGCAGCTTTTGGGCGGTAAGCCTAGCGCAGAGTGTGATTCAAGTGCTTAACGCTGAATACCAAGCTATGCACCCAGCGCCTAAAGCGTCAGGTTCGGGCGTACACCCGCATGCAAGTTTGAAGCACGCTTAATATCGAATTTTTAGTTTATAACTTACTCGTTTATACGGAACATATTCAATGACAGATACAACATTAGAAATGACAGAAACTCTAGAACAACGCGTAGCTCTAATTTTAGAAGAAGAGCCAAAACTACTGCCAACAGCAATTGCTGAGAAGCTAGGTGTTTCAGAGGTTGAAGTGGTTGCTGCTTTTCCAAACGACATGGCGGTAATGCTAGATGGCAGCCGTGCTCAAGAGATTCTAGAAGGTTTAGTGGGTTGGGGCCCTGTGACCACTATCGTGCATTCATTTGGTTCTATCTTTGAAGTTAAAGCGCCATTCCCGAAAGGTAAGGTAGCGCGTGGTTACTACAACCTAATGGGCAAAGAGGGCGAGCTTCATGGTCACCTTAAACTTGATAACGTTAAACATATCGGTTTGGTGAGCAAGGCGTTCATGGGTCGTGAAAGTCATTACTTCGGCTTCTTCAGTGAAACCGGTGAGAACATTTTTAAGATTTACCTAGGCCGCAACGAAAAGCGTGAGCTTATTGCCGACCAAGTAGAACGCTTCAAAGCGCTAAAAGAACAAGCTTAAGTTCAATTTACAGTAAATAATCAGCAGCAATCTTACATAGGGTTGCCAACTGGCTTAAACAAGACATCAATGCTCGAGGATCGTTTAGTTCGCTAATGATCGCTCAACCTTGGGCAAAAATAATAAATCAGAGAAAGTGAAGAAAGGAATTACCCATGGAACAGCAAGTAAAACAAGAACGTCTACAAGGTCGCCTAGGTCCAGAAATTAAAGAGTTTCGCCAAGAGCGCCGTACCCTTCAACTTGCAACGGTTGATGAAGAAGGTCGCCCGAACGTAAGTTACGCACCTTTCGTTCAGAACCAAGAAGGTTACTTTGTTCTAATTTCTGATATTGCTCGTCATGCTCGTAACTTGAAAGCGAACCCTCAGGTATCTTTGATGATGATTGAAGACGAAGAGAGCTCGAAGCAGCTTTACGCACGTAAGCGTTTAACGTTTGATGCTCAAGCAAGTGTTGTGGAGCGTGAAACGGAACTTTGGACTCAAGTGATTGGCCAGATGCAAGAGCGTTTTGGTGAAATCATTGATGGTTTGAGCCAACTTCAAGACTTCTCTCTGTTTAACCTTAAAGCTGAGAACGGCCTGTTCGTTAAAGGCTTTGGTCAAGCATACCAAGTGTCAGGCGACGATCTGGTGGACTTCGTTCACCTACAAGAAGGCCACAAAAAAGTATCTAACGAGTAATCTCGTTTAACCGATTTCTTCAGGAGCCCTCCAATGTGAGGGCTTTTTTATGTCTAAATCAAAGAGTTTGGTATATTGACGTTTGATGACTATTTATGTGTAAGGATCGGTACGTGAAACCAGTAAGTCGAGATTGGGACGAGTTTTGTTATCCGTTTATCTATGAAGACAGTCCTATCTGTGATTTTGAGATTTTGTCGGATGAACTTTGTTGCCGAGTTGGATTGGTGTTGTCTTTAGAGCTAGAGCCTCAGGTTCGTGAGATCCTGCAACGCTTGCAGCCAAACATCTACCATTTGAATGGCTCTGTGCGCGGTAAGCTTGCCATCACCGAGTCTGAATTGGTCGAGCTCAAGCAAGATTATCATCGTATCCGTGAGCAGTTAGAAGGGGGGGTTAAAGGCTTTGTCTTACCCGGTGGACACCGAGTGTCTAGTGAACTTCACTTGTGTCGTTGTCAGGCTAAGAAAGTTGTGCGAGCTTTGGTGAGTATTGAACATCATGAAAGCAAAAAGTCGCCAGACCCGATTCTTTTTAAATACGCCAACCTAGTCGCGAACACTCTCTATGCATTGGCCTCTTTTACCAATCATGTGAATGAAGTCGAGGAAGTGGAATTTGTGAGTAAGAGCTACTCTATGCCGAAAAAGTCTATGCCAGAAAACAAAGACTAACGGTTAGCTCTATTCTTATTAAGATTTGAAGAAAGAAGAGACTAAGAAGCTAAACCATTGAGCACTATGCCAGGTTTAGCTTCTATAACAGAGCCTAAGCAGCCGTAGAGGCGCCGTTTAAGACTTTTGCGCCGCGTAGCATAGCTTCGATTAATTCACCCGCGTTGAACTTCTCAAGCGCTTCATGCGCCCCCACCTGATTAGCACGGTCGACACAGATCTCACTGGACAGTGAGGTATGCAAAATACAGTAAGCGTGACTTAAAGCGCTGTCGTTTTGCACTTCAAATGCAAGCTCATAACCATCTAATCCCGGCATCTCGATATCACTCACCAGAAGATCAATGGCATTGCCAGCGCTGGCTTGGCGTCGCATTAGGTCGATGGCATCTAAGCCGTTGTTACATATGCTGTAAGGGATGTTGATGCTGTCTAAGGCATCAGATAACTGTTTACGTGCAATCAAAGAGTCATCCACTAATAAGATGTTCAATGCTTTGAGGCGTTCCCTTTCTACATCGGTCAGCATCGGGATATGAGCATTCTCATAAGCTGGGTAGATCTTAGAAAGCAGCAGTTCCACATCGAGCATTTGCACAATACGGTCTTCAAAACGTGTAATACCCGTTACAAACACATTGCGACCCACACTGGTGGGTGGAGATTCAATGCTCTTCCAGTCGCATTCAATGATTTTATCAATTGAACGAACCAAGAACGCCACAACTGTTCTCAAACAGTCAGTAACGATGAGTACACAATCTTGGTATTCAGCGGGTGTTATCGGACGGAAGCCAATCGCAGCGGACATATCAATCACAGGAACTGTAAGGTCGCGGATAGTCACTGTACCAATCACGTGATGATGGGAGTAGGGGATCTGAGTCATCGGCTGAAAAGGGACGATTTCTCTGACCTTAAGCGTGCCAATCGCAAAACTTTGAGTGAGGGACAACTTGAACATCAACATTCCCTGTGACTGACTCGCTTTACTGATCGGTTTGGCCATAAGTGGCTCCTACTTAATACGCGCTTAATTTATAAGGATTAATTTAAAGGGAAATGGAAGCCGCAGCAAGTCGCGATGCGGTTTTTAATGGCCTTTAAGGCAGTTGTTTTCGGTTATAGAGTGAAGAATAGCGGTTCTTGGGTTAAAATCACGCTAAACGCTGGCTGTCGATGAATTTATGTCGATAAGCCGTTAGCGGCAAACAGATTTACAACAGTCAGTTCATTCGCGATGTTCTAAGTAATCGTCGTAAGTAAACTGGCAGCAACAAACTGAGAATTATCATGGCAAGAACAGCAGCAGCGCTTCATATTTTGGTGAAGCATAAAGAACTAGCAGAAGACATCATGACGCAGCTTAAAAAGGGCGCTAAATTTCAAACGCTAGCGAAGAAACATTCAACCTGTCCATCTGGTAAAAAGGGCGGCGACCTAGGTGAGTTCAAAAAAGGTCAAATGGTGCCTCAGTTTGATAAGGTTTGTTTCTCTGGCGAGACGCTTGTACCACACCTTGTGAAAACAAAATTTGGCTGGCACGTCGTGAAGGTTCTTTACAGAACTTAGTTATAAATATGTGTTAGATTGAATAAAAGGAGCGTATATACGCTCCTTTTTTGTGACTTTTGTGAGCGTTTTAAAGCACTACGGTTGAGTGTTCATCCCAGACGTTATGCGATAATTGGTGCTACGCCCTCAACCATCCACCGTGAGTAATTGGTAGGAGGAGGAGGGTTTTTAATGAGTAACTCATATAATAAATGCCATTCTTGAGGAAATTTATTGCAGCTTTGCCTTTTAGCCTTTGCCTTTTCTAAAAAGCTGTAAACGAGTTTGGTAGGAGAACAACATGGAGAGTTCAGCTATGTTAAGCAAACCAGCGACAGATGTCATATTGCATGCCTTTGACTGGTGCTACGCTGACGTAATGAAGAACGCCCCACTGATCCAAGAGTTGGGTTATAAATCTGTTTTAGTATCACCGGCGATGAAATCGCTGCGCGGCCCTAAAGGTTGCGATCGAAATTCTGGTACTCAATGGTGGCAACGCTATCAGCCCCAAGACTATCGTGTGATCGATAATCAGTTGGGTGACACACAAGATTTTAAAGCGATGGTCGACACGTTAAAGCGACATGGGCTTCGTACTTATGTGGATGTGGTGTTTAACCACATGGCCAACGAATCGGGTATCCGCGGTGATCTAACGTATCCCAATCAGCAAGACATGGCGTCTTATCAAAAAGATGCTGACTATTATGAATCCATACGTTTGTTTGGTGACCTTTCTGAGCCTCTTTTTGATGAGAACGACTTCGTGGAAGCGTTTGGTATCAAGAACTGGAAAGACACGTGGGAAGTGCAAAACGGGCGTATTACCGGTGGCGCCAGCGATCCTGGCCTGCCAACGCTACTCGATAACGATAATGTGGTGGCACAACAAAGAGCCTACCTAAAAGCACTGAAAGAGATTGGTGTGAAAGGATTTCGCATTGATGCGGCAAAGCATATGACACTGGCACACCTACGCAAGGTGTGGACGGATGACATCTGCGAAGAAATGCACATCTTCGGTGAGATCATTACCGATGGCGGCGCGACAGAAGAAGAGTATGAGCTGTTCCTTGAGCCTTATCTTAAACACACTCGCTTAGGCGCTTACGATTTCCCGTTGTTCAACACCATCTTCAAAGCATTTGAAGAGCAGGGCAGCTTTAAGTCTTTGATTAACCCATACTGTTTTGGTCAGGCTCTGTCGAATATGCGAGCGATCACGTTTGCGGTCACTCATGATATTCCCAATAACGAGGTGTTTTTGGAGCATGTGATGGATGAAGTGGATGAGCGATTGGCTCATGCTTTCATTCTTGGTCGAGACGGCGGTGTGCCGCTTGTTTACAGTGAACTGAGCACCAGCGGTATTCTGGACAAGAGCGGTCAGCCTCGTTGGCTTAACGACTGGCAAGCGCCTTACATGAAAAGCATGATTCAATTCCATAACCATGTTCATGGCGAAGCGATGCGTGTGGTTGAAGCGAATGATGATTTGTTGGTGTTTGTCCGTGGCGATAAAGGCATTGTGGTGATCAACAAGTCGAAGCGAAGCAAAACAGCCTCATTAAATTGGACTGGTGCGGTAACCGATTTACTGTCGGATGATGTGTTTGAATGTGTTGGTAAGGATTTAACCATCAAGGTGGAATCGAACCAATGCATGATGTTAACGACGAATGAATTGAAGCCTGTCACGAGTTAACTTGGATAGACTAGAAAGAGAAGCCCCGCTTACTGGCAATCAGTAATCGGGGCTTTTTATTTTAAGCTATTGCTCGGTAACTAAACCAAATGGCGACTCAGCCAAACGGCAACTGAGCCAAACCTTGGTTAAACCGTAAACTTATTCAATAGCTCGTCTTGTTGGCGAACATTGTCAGTTTGCTGCTGCATTGCGGTATTCGCTTCTTGGGCCGCTGTTGATACTTGTGTTGAAAGGTCTTTGATCTTAACAGTGTTGTTATTGATCTCTTCCGCTACTAAGCTCTGCTCTTCTGCCGCTGAAGCAATCTGGATGTTCATATCTGAGATGCGTTGAATCGCGTCACGGATACGGTCAAGTGAAGAGTTCGCTTGCTGAGCGCGTTCAACGGCGTCAGTGGCTGTGTCTTTACTTTGGTTCATCGCGTTCGATACTGAGCTTGCACCCGCTTGGAGCTGCTCGATCATGTTGCGGATTTCCGTAGTTGATTCTTGAGTACGTTGTGCCAGAGTACGAACTTCATCGGCAACGACTGCGAAACCACGGCCTGATTCACCAGCACGCGCCGCTTCAATAGCCGCATTCAATGCCAGTAGGTTGGTTTGGTCTGCAATATCGTTGATTACTTTTAGAATTGTTTCGATGTTGGCTGTTGCTGATTCAAGTACTTGTACTTCGGCAACCGCTTGGTCGATACGTGCTGAAAGGTTATCAATCGCTTGAGTGGTGTCACTTACGACAGATGTGCCGCCTAGCGTTGCTTCGTCTGCTTCACGGGCTGCCGCTGCTGCGCCTTGAGCATTGTTTGCAACTTCAGTTGCAGTAACCGCCATCTCGTTCATTGCAGTCGCTAACTGTTCAAGCTCTTCCAGTTGGGTATTCATCGCTTTCGCTGATTCGCCTGCACCTTTAACCGTGATTTCAGTACCACGCTTAATTTCAACACCAATCGCTTTCGATTGAATGATCTGATTTTGCAGGTTTTCAGTAAAGGTGTTGAAACCTTTCGCTAGGTCAGAGAACTCTTGGTCTGTGTTGGTATCTAGGCGCTTAGTTAAATCACCTTGACCGCTCGCCACATCTTGAATGGCTTGGTTAAGCGCATCCAGTGGACGCATTAACACACGAATCAGAACAGTCAGTGCAATGATGCTGAGAATAACTGCAATCAACGAGTAGATCATTGAGCTGTTCTTCAATTCTTCAACGGTTTGGAACGCGATCTCTTCATCCAGGATGGCACCTATATACCAATCTTCACTAGGGATGTGGGTGAAATTAACTAGGAACATTTTGCCGTCGACTTCAATTTCTTGAGAGCCTTCACGAATAGTCGCTTGTGGCATGTAGCTTGATAGCGTTTCACCGTTGTTTTTCGCATTTGGGTGAGCAATCGTGGTGCCGTCGGCTGTTACTAGGAACAGGTAACCCGCATCAAACAAGTTCACTTGGTTGACCAAGGTAGCAAGGTTCGTCAATTCTAGGTCGTAGAACATACCCGCAGTAAAGCGGCCGTTGTCTTTAACTGGAGTACCTACTGATATGATGACTTTCTTACTTGATGCATCCACATAAGGAGCGGTAACAACTAAACTGTTTTTGGATTTAGCATCAATGTACCAAGGACGAATTCGTGGGTCGTAGTCTGGACCGGCATCCCAACCATCATCATTTTCAATAACGAAACCGTTTGCTTCATAACCAAAACCAACCGCTAGGAAGCTGTTTTTAAGCTTTGGCTTTTCTAAGATTTCTTTAACGTAAGCGCGATCTTCAGGGTTGATCTCGATGACTTCAGTCGTCGATTGAGCCAACGCTTTCTTGGCGTTCATCTCCGATACGACGGTATTTTTCACGCCCGAGACCATCTCTTTCAGGCTCGCATTGACGTGGTTTTCTACTGCACTTCTTACAGTGTAAAGTTGTTGTATTGAAAGCAATGATACTGTCACTAGCAGCAAGGCTGATGATGCAGCAACCACCTTATGGCTAAATTTCATTGAGTTTTCCCCTTCTCACAGGCTTTGCGAAGACTAAAGTTAATCGTGTTTTTGTAATTATATATATCGACTAGATTGGGTTTTACTTGAATGTAATTTCACAAAATAGACTGCAAAAATACAACAACATAAACAATACAAAATTCACTAAATCGCATATTTGTTGCTTTTAGTATTTGGTTCAATGAGTTGGGGAATGGGGCTAGACGGAGTTTAAGGAGGAATTAAGAATGTATTAATTTGATAGTTATGCGTTCAGTTTTCTATTAAAAAGAGGCGGGGTGAACAAACGATATGAAATCAAATGACATGCAGAGCTTATAAATTAATTGAACTCCAAATAATACTGTGTATATATTTTCGCAAATAAAAAGCCCCACAAAAGTGAGGCTTTATAAACTGAATCTTTATTGAGTTACATAAGTAGTATCTAATTTAGAATATTAGATGCGCTACACCAGCGATAACTGGAAGCGTAATTAACGTACGTAGAATAAAGATAATAAACAGTTCTAAGATGTTCACTGGAATCTTACTGCCTAGAAGTAGAGCGCCCACCTCAGACATGTAGATCAGCTGAGTTACCGACATTGCTGCAATAACAAAGCGAGTCATCTCGTTGTCGATAGAAGCCGCAAGGATTGCTGGGATAAACATGTCCGCAAAACCAACAACAATCGTTTCAGATGCTGCAACCGCTTCAGGAACACCAAGTAGCTCTAGGAATGGAATGAAAGGCTGACCTAGGATTGAGAACACAGACGTGTATTCCGCAATAACCAGTGCCATTGTACCTAAACCCATAACAACAGGCAGTACGCCAAATACCATATCTACGGCGTTACGAACGCCTTCGCCAAATACAGATTTAGCCGACTTTACTTGAGATGCTTTATTTACCGCTAGCTCAAGACCCCAAGAGAACGTTGAGTGACCTGCTGGGATCGCGTCAGCGTCTTTGTGCGGCTTGCTGCCATCAATGAAAGTATCTTTCTTCATGCTTAGTGGTGGAAGGCGAGGGATGATCACCGCTGCCACAATACCCGCTAAACAGATTGCTGCGTAGAAAGGTAGGAACAGGTGCTCTAGTTCTACCTGAGCAATAACCACAAGACTGAATGTGATAGATACTGCTGAGAAAGTCGTACCAACAACCGCAGCTTCACGCTGAGTGTAGAATTTCTTCTCGTACTGTTTGCTTGTAAGCAGGATACCAACACTGCCGTCACCCAACCAAGAAGCCATACAGTCAATAGCACTGCGGCCTGGTAGGTTGAAGATTGGACGCATGATTTTACTTAGTAGCGTGCCAAACAGCTCTAGTAGACCAAAGTTAAGTAGAAGCGGAAGTAGCAAACCAGCAAAGATGAATACTGAGAACAGTGTCGGAAGCAGGCCTTCTAGAACCAGACCACCAGTATTTTCTTCCCAAATAACCTCAGGGCCAACTTGGAAGAAAGCCATAACGGCTGCAGCACCACCAATTAAACGAACCAGCAACCACAGTGGAGATGGGTTGAAAAGGCCGTTTAAAAATGAATTTGATGTAATGAATGTAGGCTTAAAAATGGTGCTTAAAACTGAAGCTACAGACATGAAAGCAACGATCGCAGTGATGATAGGGACTAGATATTCACCGAAAACCGCTTGAATTGATTTGGCTAAGATAGCTACAGGGATGGTTAGATCACCTTGATAGCTGATTGGCGCCATGAAAAGGAATAAACCAATCAATGATGGGATTAAGAAAACCCAGAAACTGCCTTTAGATTTCTCTGTTTGAGCAGTATTCTTGTTGTTAGACATGTTATTGTTCTCGAATTTCTACACGTAAAAAAGCCACATCCTTGGCATTTTTATTCACTAAACGTCCGTATTTTCTCATTGGGTGCAAGATTACCCAGTATTAATATCGCTTGCAATACTATTCATCAAATATCGCTAAATATTCATACTGGTTATTCTGCAACGTATTAAGAGTTTAGAATAAAGTGTTGCGGATGTTACGTAGTTTGAGGTTATATTGCCAGATATTTATAAATTGACTGGGGTTTCAGTTCGATAGGTCAAGTATAACCAGTAGCTAAACGCAATAATGAAAGCAAAAGAGGCAGGGAAAGCCAATGCCAAGATTTCGAAGCGTTGGAACAGACAAGCGCCAATTAAGCCGCCAAACAGGAAGCCAACCACAATGAAAATTAGCAGTTTGGCTTTACGGCGGTCAAAAGGCATCCCCTTTAAGCGAGCGCCAATCATGATCCCAAGATCGGTAATGATCCCGCTCATGTGTGTTGTTCGAATGATTGCCCCGCTGTAAGTGGTGATCATCGCGTTCTGCAAACCACACGCGGCTGAAGCGAAATACTGACCTGAAGTATAGCCTTGCAACAGTGTCCACAGCGCCAAAAACAGCAATCCACCCTCAATACATAGTGCAACACCGTAACGGCGTCCTAACTTCAATGCTTGGTTTTCAATAAAGAACCCGCTGAACGCCGCACCTAACATGAAGCTCATGATCACCAATAGGAGGTGAACAGAAGCCGAGGTCGGTGTAAGCAGGCTACTGCCTAGCAAAGACATGGTGCCGGAGATATGGGAGATAGCTTGATGTTGGAAGCCAAGTAAGCCGATAGCATTAACACTGCCAGCAAGACCAGCTAACAAAAGGGCGCCGTATTCAACCCAGCGAGGTAACTTAGAAATCATGTGGTTCACCCTGGGTTAAATAGAGGAGCAAGATTATAACGCTAGACAAAAGATACGCTAGCGCTGTGAAGCGGTGATATTTGATCTTAGGCAACAGTATTGCAGTTTGTTTTAATACTGTTGCTATATAAAGATAACGGTCAATAACGAGATAAAGATAACGCTCAATGACGAACTAGTTGTAATGGCTCATTTGGTGGTCGAACTTAACCCAACCGTGTTTGCGTTCTTCATAAACCGAAAAGGTCGGCAGTGGGAAGTCTTGCTCTTTAAATAATCCGAGCGGGACGATATAAAAATCAGCGGCGGCAACCGACTGCAAAAGCATGGTGGTGCCACACTTGGGACAAAACTGATAGGTGACTTCATTACCCGTATCGCTGATGCGTGAAAAAGAGGTCACTTCACCGCTGAGTGTAACTTGTTCTATTGGGAACCGAGCCTGAATGCCGAACACACTTCCGGTGCGTTTCTGACACTCATAGCAATGGCAGACAGATGTACGTTGAGGTTCACCTCGGCATACTAGGTTGACTGCTCCACAGCGGCATTCGCAACTTCTGATATTTCTATCTTTAATATGATTGATATCCATCCATGCTCCACTTCTGGTTAACCCTGTATTGATAATTATACTAAAGCCCTTTATGGTCTGCACAACTGGATGAAAACAAAAGAATATAATTGCCCATGAAAAAGAAAATCTTACCTATCCCTCTGATTCTACTGATTCCAATTGTCATGCTGGTTGTGGTGATAGTAGCGGGTATTTATCGCTTTAGCTTAAGTGATGAAGAGATCTTGGCGAAGTTTCCTTCTTCTCAAGTGAGTTATGACCCAGTCGTAGAAACCGTTTTTGATTTGAAGACGACCAATCCATGGACAATTAAAGTTCCTGAGACTAACGCCTACGCTTTTATCAATGAAGTTGATGAGCCTAGAGCCATCGCGTTTGGACGCTATGACTCAGGTGTTGAGCGCGGTGTGGTAACGGTAGACACAAATAATCTTTCAGCCGCCACGCTGGGCAAGGCGAGTTTCTTTGTCGCGCCGATGTGGATATCTAACCAAGGCAGCGGTGTGTTCTATTATCTAGGCCTGTTTAAACATGACCAGCAACGAAGCCGCGTGGTGTTAGTCGACCAACTTTTACTGGGTGACCGTATACAAATTCAGACATTGGAGGTCGCTCAGCTGCCAGATTCGCAATCACAGAATAAACTTACTGGGGAAGGTTTTATCGGCTTTACTCAGCATTCTGCGGAACAATCATTTGCAGAACCCCCTTCTGAAAAGGTGTTAATGAGTTTTTCTTTTGATACGCAATCAATTGGTAAGCAATAACGTTTGCGTGAATGTAAGGATCTGTTGTTTATGTGAGTCAAATTACATATTATCTTAGTTAGATGAATGAAATTTAGACACACTTAGCTTTGTGTCCGCTTATTTTTACAAATGGAGCTTGCGAATGATTAATAAACGTTTTTTTAAGACGAAAGATGAAGTTGAAGTGACCTTCGAGCTAGAAGCTCAGGAAGCGAACTCTGTATCCATCGTTGCTGACTTTCTTGATTGGAAAGCCACCCCAATGAAAAAACTGGCCAAAGGGAAGGTTTACAAGTTTAAAACTCGTCTACCTAAAGATGGCGAGTTTCAATTCCGCTACCTAGTTGATGACCAACAATGGGTGAACGATGCGAATGCCGATCGTTACATCCCAAATGAATTTGGTGAAGACAACTGCCTAGTGTCGACGGTAAACGCATAATCTTTTCTTAAAACCAGCGACTAATTCGCTTCGTTTATTAATTATTCGAAACGGAATAACGTCAACCAATAGAAAGCAGAAACTAGCCGTTTCTGCTTTTTTATTTTTAAATTTAGCGGTTAATTTTATTTCTTATCTAGTGGCTCTTCATCTACGGCAACTCAATGACTTAGGCTAAGTTGGGAAGATTCACATCATATTATGACAATGCATTGATGATTTATGCGTTTGAAAAGCATATCCTATGCCTTTATATCGTAGAAAGACCTGTTTACCGTGTATTCAAAAATATTTCCCTCTCCGTTTGCTGAGCTTTCACCTGTAAAAAAAGTAGCTATTTTGGGACTGCCACTTATTGCTGCGATTGGTGTTGCTTTGCAATCGTCACAATCGGATCTGACGAAAACGATCGATCTTGATTTGCCCGACTCAACCGTTATTGAGTCAATTCTGTCACCATCTTCTGTTACCGTTATTGAGCCGCCGACATTTGAGTATCAAATTCAATCTGGCGATAACTTGAGTAGCATCTTCACTCAGCTTGGATTTTCTTACAAATCGATGATGAGCGTGATGGAAACTGATTTGAACTTCCTTGCTTTAGATACGCTTCGTCCGGGTAATACATTACGCTTTTGGCGTGATGAAGCGACCGGCGACCTTTCTAAAATGGAACTTCAATTTAGCGTCGCGGACAAAGTGGTTTACCGACTGCTTGATGACGGCAGCTACGAATTCGAAGACATCTCTATTCCTGGTGAATGGAAGCAAAAACCTTTAGTGGGTGATATTCATGGCAGCTTCTCAATGTCGGCGAACAAGGTTGGCCTGAGCAGTCTTGAGATTGACCATATTGTGACTCTTCTTAAAGATAAGCTGAACTTTAGCCGAGACCTACGTGCTGGCGATCAGTTTGAAGTGCTTCAAAAAGCGCAATATGTTGATGGTGTTGCAACCGGAAAACGTGAAATTGAAGCAATTAAGATCATGAATCGTAACCGCGTTGTGTCAGCATACTTACACACTGACGGACAATATTACGATGCTAATGGCGATAGCTTACAACGTGCTTTCCAACGTTACCCAGTGAGCAGTAGCTGGCGCCAAAGTTCTCAGTTTAACCCTAAGCGCTTACACCCTGTGACTGGCCGCATTTCACCGCACAACGGTACAGATTTCGCGACGCCAGTTGGTACGCCGGTTCAAGCAACGGGTGATGGCAAAGTGATTATGACGCGTAAGCACCCATATGCGGGTAACTACGTGGTCATTCAGCACGGCAGCACTTACAAAACGCGCTACTTGCACTTAAGCAAGATCCTTGTTCGTAAAGGACAAACGGTATCTCGTGGTCAACGTATTGGCCTATCGGGTAAAACGGGTCGAGTGACAGGTGCTCACTTGCACTATGAACTGATCGAACGTGGTCGCCCTGTTGATGCGATGAAAGCGAATATCCCAATGGCTGATTCTGTGCCTAAAAAGGAAAAAGCGACATTCACAGCCGCGAGAGATGAAGCCGACAAGCTATTGAAGGCAGCGTTAGAAACGCGCAATCTAGCAATGGTTAATAATGCTAGTAAGTAGCTAGCCATTAAACTGTTTTAAAGCCGCAAGAGCATCACAAAGCACAGTCAGTGTTAAGTGATGCTCTTGCGGCTTTTTAGTTCTCAATAGAAGGTTCGGTAAGGGTTCAAACTAAAGGCTCTGAGTGCGCGACATAGCTAACGATAGCTTCAGGTCGCATTGGAGGTGAGTAGAGGTAACCTTGGATCTTGTCACATCCCATCGCGTGCAGCTTTTCTAATTGCTCACGCTTCTCAACACCTTCCGCAACCAAAGATACATCGAGTCTATGGGCCAGTTGAACAATCAGCCATACTACGCTCTCTGAGGTCGAACTAGTTAACAAGTCTCGAATAAAGGTCGCATCAATTTTAATGCAATCGATAGGGTAGCTGTGGATGTAGTTCAAACTGGAGTAGCCTGTACCAAAGTCGTCGAGTGCAATCGTGAAGCCTTGTCCTCTCAGAAAGTTAAGCGCGGATTTTGTCTCTTGTGTTGGCGATAACAGAACGGTTTCGGTTAACTCGATAACAAACTCATTCGCCTTAAAATGGTGCTGTTCAATGGTTCGAGTCAGGTAGGATATATAACGTTTCGAATCAGTAAGCTCGTGCGCAGAGCAGTTGATTCCAAGTTTAACCTTGTAGCCCAAGCCTTGCTCTAGTGTGGTTTTAGCGCGGCACACCAATTCAATAATGCGTTCACCTAATTCGACAATCAGCCCTGACTCTTCTGCCACTTGAATAAACTCTACGGGTGAGATGTCTCCATGTCTGGCGGTTTTCCAGCGAGTCAGTACCTCGAAATATTCCCATTGCGTTTCACCTTGACCCACAATCGGCTGTACCACTACGTACATTCCATTGCTGTCGGGGATATAGCTTTGTGAAATTGGGTTTTCCAGCTCACTTCGTAGCGCTGCGACTAGCTCGGTTTTTCTTTGGTAACGAACTCTTAAGTGAGTGTCATAACATTGAATATGAGTATCTTGGCTGTGTTTACACTCTTTAAGCGCCAAGCTGGTATTGAAGATGATTTGCTCAACGTCTTTGTTGTCTCCATCCGAACTGGCAATACCGATGCTGACGTCGAAATCTATCTTGATATCAACGCTACTGTAGCCCTGCTTAATTTTGGCCAGTATTTGTTCGCACACGGCTATCGGATCAGAATGGTAGGTGATGAAGGCGAACTCGTTGCCAGCAGTCCGGAAAGTCAGGTTGCTTTCAGGTAAAGTTCGGCGCAATATTTCTGCGACAAACTGCAGCACCTTGTCGCCAATATAATTACCGTGCATATCATTAATGGCTTTGAAGCTATTGATATCGAGTAAAGCCAGTGTAAACGGAGTGACGCTCTGTTGAGTAATCGACTCTAAGGTATCTGATAAACAGCTTCGGTTGAGTAACCCGGTTAGGCTGTCGTGTGACACCTCATAACTAAGCTGATTTACAAGTTGTTCGGAACGATCGTTAAACCACATTTCACGCAAGGTGTGGATGATGATGTCGGCGAACAATTGATGGTGCTTTACCACGTCTTGTTGCTGATCAGGGCTAAGAGGCGAGGTGAACGTTGAAAACAGCACGCCCATCACTTCGCCACTTTGAGTTTGAGTCGGGATCGCGATGGAGTTTTGTGAGGTGATTTCCTGCCTAAATGCCGATGTTGGCAATGACTGGACGATGTACTGAGCAAATGAGCAATCTGGGTGTCTTTGATTGACGGCTTGTTGGTAGATGTGACCATGGCGCGCATTGATTTTGTCATGTAATACATGATCAGAATGGGCGATCACCAAAGGAACGGTTTGGTCAGGGAAGTACTTCTTCTCAATGATGCTAGTGTATTGAGTATCAAAGGTCTGATGTAAAGTAAGCACAGCTGACTCTAAAAGGTCGATACCTTCCAATTTCAGCAAACGGCCAATGCGCTCTGTGTCTATCATGCTATTGTGCGTATGTTGAGTCATAGCCACCACTCCTAGTTAACCAGATTCATTGTGTAAGCGGTATACGTATTATCTTGTATATGTGCGAACTTGTATAATCTATATGCGTCAAGTTTATTATTGGCCGTGTTGTATAACTTTTCAAATTAAAATGTGACTTATTTCACAGAGCTTGCGTGCTACGCTCTTTGTCTAGCCTGTCTTTCAGATGGTCCAAAAAGAGCTTGGTTCGCGTGTGCGAGTAATCAAGCTTAGGGTAGTACGCGTAAACCATCACTTCGTCGGCGGTAATATTTGGCAATACTGGAACTAATGTCCCTTGCTTTAGATCCTCTTTGATCATCGCTTTGATGGTTAACAGTACGCCCATTCCTCGCTTCGCAGCATGAAACAAAGCCTCTGGATTGGTGGTCGCAAAGTTACCATTGAGGGTGATGCGTTGCCCTTTGGTGAGTGTGACTTCTCGGGTAGGGCGCTCTCCCCAAATCAAAGAGTTGTGTTGTTCTAAGTCCTGCTCGTTGGCGGGGTAACCATGTTTAGCTAAATAGCTTGGCGCTGCATAGAAGCTGGCTTTGTGTTCAAACAGCGGTGTTTTCTTGAAGCTTAAGGAGTTGAGCTGTTCCAGTTCACGACTGATCACCAGATCTAAGCCCAGTTCAGGTAATTGGCCTGGCGTGGTCGTGATCAGCTGCACCTTAATGTCTGGGTATTTTTCTAAGAAGTCGTCCATGTATTGCACCAGAAACTTAGAGCCAACCGCAATCGTAGCGCCAATCTTTAATAGGCCTGCTGGGGTTTGGTTAACCGAGCGAGTCTCATCAATAATGGACTGCCAATTGTCGAGCTGATCCTTGGCTCGCAGGTAAAAGAGCGCACCTGCTTCGGTTTGGCTAATTGATCGCGTGGTGCGCTTTAACAGTTGGGTGCCTATGCGCTCTTCTAGCCAGTTCACTCTTTTGCTGATCGCCGAGCTGGTGGTGTTAAGTTTTCGAGCAGCACCATTGAAGCTACCTTCTTCCACTACTCTGACATAGCTTTTTACGTTAAGAATCCAATCCATATTATTTCCTGTTAGGACTTAATAAAATTCCAATTTAGCTAATTATCAATTATTGGTTTTGAATGTAAACTCATCTAATGAACAAATATCAAACGAATAGGGAATTTTTTGAGCCAATCGACCTTTAAAAAAACGCCGTTACTCTTAGCAATGATGATTATTGCTACGGGGCAGGTGGGTGTGAGCATCTACTTGCCAGCATTGCCGTTAATTGCTTCTGACTTAAGTGCTACTCAAGTAGATGTACAGCTGCTCGTCACGCTGTTTCTGGTGGGTTTTGGCTTGTCTCAGCTATTTTACGGACCGATGTCCGATGCGGTGGGAAGAAGACCTATCTTCTTGTTAGGTCAGGGTGTTTATTTGATTGGTACAGTCGTTTGTGTTGTGTTTTCTGACAATATGACGGCGCTAGAAGTTGGTCGCTTGCTGCAAGGTTTAGGGGCGGGCAGTGCCTCGGTTCTTGGGCGAAGTGTGCTTCGTGACAGCTATGATGGTTCACAGCTTACCAAAGCGTTGTCTTATATCTCGATCACCGCGTCGATTATGCCGATCATCGCGCCTGTATTTGGTGGCTGGATTTCATTCCACCTTGGTTGGCAGGCGGTGTTCCTTTTCGTTCTATTGTATTTACTGGCGACATTCACACTGGGTTACTTCGTGTTGCATGAAACTCTGCCATATGGGAAGAGCCGTTTTGAAATCAGCCAAGTGGTAAAGAACTACGGACGCTTGTTAACGAATCGCCAAGTGATAAGCAGCGCCAGTTATAACTGGGTGAGTTATATGGCGAGTTTGGTATCGTTATCTTTATTCCCATTCTTAATGCAAGAGCAATTGGGGCTGACCGCCGCTGAGTATGGTTCATTGATGATTGTCCCTTCGGCAGGCTTACTGATCGGTAGCGTGGCTTTGAACTTGCTCAATCGTAGGTTTAGCACTCCGCAATTGATGAGCCTTGCGATTTTGATTATTTTGGCTTCGGGAACTTGGCTTCTTACTCATGAGTTATCCATCTTTAACTTGGTTTGGGCGTTTACTTGGTTGGCGATAGCACAAGGCATTTCGTTCCCATTATCAATCAGCATGTTATTAGAACCTCATAAGAAGCAAGCGGGCGCAGTATCGGCATTGTCGGGCTCTATTCAGATGTGTTTAGCGGGTTTATTGGGTGGGTATCTAGTAGAGAGTTGGGTCACGACTCATCTTCAATTAGGCGTGTTCTACCTCATTATTGGTGCAGCCATGGGCGGAGTGCTTTGGTCTTCAACCAAAATGAACAAGAAAGGCGATACTGTTGAAGTGGAATATAGCTAAATGCCAAATTCACTATCGTTTAACGCACCATCGTTAATACGTTGTATTTGTGCTGATGGTTTTCTACAATGCTTCGGTCCATTGAATAGGTAAAAACAAAATGCAGCAAAATGAATTTGAAGTACTGGTAAAAGCTATCTGCGCACTAGATGGCCTGCCTCAAGCGCTTGAGCTATTGAAATCCAATGAGGATACAGAAGTCGCTGAGGCTGCTGCATCACTGACTGGTCAATTTGCACTTGCTGAAGTGGAAGGCGAAAAGCGTATTTACCACGTGACGCTTCAAGAAAATGAACAAGGCGAAGAGCAAGAGTACATCGAACATGTTATGAATGAAGGCGATGACTTAATCAAATTTGCAGCTTGGTTCTTTGAAACGATGTTTGAATTGAAGCAAAAAGACACATACCAAATTGCCGGTAAAACTTACAGACAGCCAAAGCGCAGCTAGGTTTCTCAGTAAAGCATTTTAGAAAGCAGCTCTATTGAGCTGCTTTTTTTATCAGTGTCTAAATCAATGTCTTGGGTTGTTATTAGGAATGGAGCATTAAGCTCAAACCAGAATTTAGGTTAACTCATTGATATACAAAACAATGCTGATTAGCACAGAGACAAAATTAGGCTAATTGCAAATGGATGCTTAATATTGCATTAAAGTGTGATTTAGATCTTGTTTTTGGGCGTTTTAAGTGTAAAATCCGCGCTAAAGAAAGTTGATTATGTGCGGAGATAAGCATGAATTACGAACTAGGCCACGCATACCTTGGTCAAATGGCAGCAAAAAACATGATGCACGAAGCATTGTACGGCACTTCAAAGCCAAAGAAACCATCGTTCTTTAAGCGAATGATGAAGAAAATGGCTAAATAAG
Organism: Vibrio sp. 10N.261.54.A5; assembly: GCF_041471145.1. Lineage (NCBI taxonomy): Bacteria > Pseudomonadati > Pseudomonadota > Gammaproteobacteria > Vibrionales > Vibrionaceae > Vibrio > Vibrio sp. 10N.261.54.A5. The sequence continues at coordinate 62,846 of NZ_JBFRNU010000025.1, forward strand.
CATTTTCAAAAACGGAATTTTAAAAGGCCTTAAACTCGATGAAGTTTAAGGCCTTTTTCGTTTTAGCGATTGGTGAAAGTTATCGCTTTGTTTTGTTGTGGATGGACACAAAAAATACCAATTAAGCTTCTGACTAATGGCTTTTAATGAACTCAGCCAGCAGATTGATTGGATAAGTCGACCACATTATTAGGGATGCTATCTAAGCCATTCTCTTTCATCCACGCTTCTAAGTTATCGGCACCACCGATGTACTTACCATCAAGCCAGATCTGCGGGACGGTGACCGGTGTTTTCTCACCAATGTGTGCTTTTACCTCTGGAATCATACGGTACAAAGCGGCGCTATCTTTTACGACATCGTGGTATTGGTATTCAACACCCGCTTCATCCAACATTTTCTTTGCTTTAACACAGAATGGGCAGGTCGCCTTACCATAAACGATGTTGCCTTTTAAGCTGTCTCGTTTGGTCCACTCTTTGATCACGGATTGGATTAACACACCGCGATTAAGCGCTTCACCTTGGCTGACAACCTTGCCTTCAACAACAAGGATTGGAGCATGCCAAGAGCCTAGTTTTAGCGGCTCCCACCAGTGAGACAACCAATCTTTCACTTCCAGTTCGACATCGACATCGGCCAACTCATTCTCAAAAGTATCCTTCAGAATGTCTTTGGTAAGGGTACATTCTCCACATGGGATGTTAACTTTAAATGGACCCCAGCTGCCTGCCCAACGGTATAGTGTAATCTTGACTGGTTTCTTCATGGTTACGGCCTCGTTTGAATTCTCTTATCCATATAGAACGGACTGTCGAACTATTTATTTCACCAACCTTAAACTTTCTTCACTTTTGAAGGTTTTTTAGTTTCCCAGTGCGTTATAAATGCAACTGACGCAATAATAATAGCAGCCCCTAGCCATAAACGACCCGGTGGAACCCAACTAAATACAATCCAACCTGCTAAAACATTTAGCGGTAATTTGGCGTGGTCAAAAGGTTGCACAAACGAAGCATCAGCGACCGAGTAGGCTTTTACTATCGCCCATTGAGCGAGTGCCGTCATAACACCGATAACAATCAATATAGCCCAGATTGTACCGCCGCTTGGCGTTTGCCAATCTGGCCCAGCAAGCAGGATGTTAAATGGTGTGATTAATAGTAGAAGATAGACCACCATGGTTGAAGGACTGTCTTGCGAAGAGAGTTTTTTCACCATCAGTGAGTAGCATGCCCAGAAGAAAGCGGCACCGACTGGTAATAACGTTGCCCAGTTAAAATCTTCAGCCCACGGCTCTAGAATCACCATCGCACCCACGAAGCCTGCTAAGGTCGCGCCCCAGCGAGCAGCCCCAACTTTCTCTTTTAAGAAAAGCCCTGAACCAATGGTTGCAAACAATGGCGATGTCATGAGAAGGGCAATGCCTTGCCAAATTGGTACTGGGTAAGCCAGTGCCCATATCCAAAGTTGAATACCAATAACAGACAAGAAGACACGGAATACGTGCAATTTGAGGTTGTCGGTTTTTAGTGCGCGACGAATGCCCAGCGTTTTCAGATAAGGAAGAATAGCGAACAACGCGATGGCGTATTGAATGACGGCAACGGTGGTAGAAGTAAGTCCGAAATGAATGCTAGCAATTTGAGTTAGGCTGTTAATAACGGCAAAGGCTAGGCCTGCGGTTAGCATCCAGCTAGCGCCTTGGATCGGATGGTGTTGTGACATGATGCTTCTAATTATTTGATGTGGTACACCTATGATACGGATTTAGCACCACTTAACCAGAAAAAGCATTGATGAAGTCAGTCAGAATATTTGAATATGAAAAAAGGTTGAGCTATTGCCCAACCTTTTAGTCTGTATCTAAAGTCGATTTAGATTAGAAGTCGTAACGGATGCCCGCTTGTAGTTGGTCATCTTTATTGTCTCGCTGTTCAAACTTGTAACCAGCATATGTGCGAATGTGGCCGTTAAACTTGTACACCGCTTCAATAGCAAAGTTATTTGCTTCTTCGTCAGCCGCTTTATCGAACTCGCCGTAGTTGTATACGCCAATTAGTGATAGCTGTTTAGTTGCTTTGAAGATAGCTGAAAGCTCGTAGCCTGTGTAATCTTTATCTGCAACTGAAGCCATTGTGTATAGACCACCAACCGTAAACGCATCCATAGAAAATTGAGCTACAAGGTTGATTTGATCGTCATCGAAGTTACCATTCTTTTGAGAAACATAACCCGCACCAAGGTCAAAAGCGCCTAGGTTATACATAGCAGCAAGGCCAAAACTATCTGCATCTTTTTCATTTGCAGCGATGTAGTTAGCTTGTACCGTCAACGCGTCAAACTCGCCAGAGTAAAGGAAGTTATTCTCACGCTTATCTTTGTTGCCATCAACGGCATCAGCAGCATCTGCACCAAATGTTGCCATTGTATCTGTAATGTCAGTCAGCATTACCTGTGAAGAATCTTGCTTACCGTATGAGAACTCACCGAATTTGGTTCCTAAACCTGCGTAGTAGTAGCGATTGGTAAGAGATTCATTTTCAATTTTTACAGTATTGCCACTTCCGTCTTCGAACTCTGTTGTTGATGCGCTAGTGAACTCTGCTTCATACTTACCGAATCCATATAAACCGTCAGAAAGTTCAGATTTACCTGAAATATTCACACGAGCTCGTGACTTGTCTTTGAAAGAACTGTCAGATGCGCTTTCGTTGTTGTCAGATACGTTGAAACGAGCCTCCGCACGACCGCCAATTTTAAGTTCTGTACCATCAGAGCTGTAAACTGTTGCTGCTAGAGAAGAACCTGAAACTAGTGCTGCTACCACTGCAGAAGCTAGAACTGCCTTTTTCATAATCACTTACCTTGTATTTTAAAATCCGTGAGCAATGTGCTCTCCGTTTCGATATGAAGCTAATTTAGAGCAGCTAAATTAAGCTTTCATTTCTATAAAATTACATTTTCGTGAATGGGGAACTTTTTTAAGTGTTGATTTTATTGCATTTTTATTTCATGCGACTGAGTGTTCTATGAATAGCTATACAAGTTGCGTGTATTTCAAAGGTCACATTGGCAAGTTTTACCTTGCAATCACGTATGTCGATGGTGGTGAATTTTGGCTGCACTGAGAGCTTGTTAATCTGATTAACTGCTTGTACTGGTAAGGATATCCTCTATGATGCAAAAACTTAGAAGAGAATAGATTCTGCTCAACAATATGGAGACGTTGGATGAAAACAGAGTACTTAGGCGATGTTTTACAAGGTAGGCAGGTTATTGGCTCCTTGAATGTTGAAGACCTACCCGTTGGAGAGCACCAGTTTTGGTTTCAAGTCACCAGTGATGGGCTAGGGCAACCTAAGAACATGCCGGTTTCTGTTTTCAAAGGCAGTCAAGAAGGTCCTAGTTTGATGATCACCGCCGGTATTCACGGTGATGAGCTAAATGGAGTGTTGGCTGCACAGCAAATTATCAGGGACTTAGTCGGTAAAACGCTCAAAGGCACGGTAACGATTGTACCTACTGTGAATCTGTCTGGCTTGCTGAACCATAGCCGTGATTTCATCTCTTCGGATCCGGGTTCTTGCCCTGCTAATCTTAATCGACTCTTTCCGGGTGACGCGAATGGCTTGGCTGCGGAGCGCTTTGTTGCGTCTTTGTGGGAGCGTTTGCTTAAGCATAATGCCACCTTCGCCGTTGACCTCCACACTCAAACTCGTGGCGCAGTTTATCCACTTTATGTGTTTGCTGATTACCGCATAGAACAATGTTTGGAGATGGCGAGGCTGATGCAGCCCGATTGTGTTCTGAATGACCCTGGTGACCCAGGTATTTTGGAAACGGTTTGGAATCGAAGTGGAATTCCTAGCATCACGGTGGAAGTTGGGATGGGGAAATTTACTCAGCCTGACATGATTCAACGAGCGGTAGACGGTGTTTTTAACATGCTGTCTTATTATGAAATGTTCGAGGTTGAAATAAATCATCCCGAGAAAATGCAGCTGCCGAGTATGGATTGGATAGAGGGTAATGATGTGGTTTCTATCCGCGCTGATATTGGTGGTTTCGTATTGCCGCAGGTTGAGCTTCTGCAGAGCGTAGAACAAGATGATCTGTTGGCTATTCAATATGACGCTTTTGGTAATGAGTGTCGCCGTTATCACGCGCCGTCTGCCGGACGTGTCCTTAGCTATAACGTGGATGCGTTAAGGGAGCCGGGTGCGCTTGTTTGTCGTTTGCTAAGTTAAGGCTCAGTCGGTTTGACGTTTCCGTGTTAATGCACTGTGTTGTTATCTAAAACACGTAAAAAAAGACCGAGCTAGGCTCGGTCAAAGGACAGTTGTCTAGAGTAAGCACGTCTTGGACTCATCGAGAGAACTGCTTTTAGAGTAGCGAGGCTAGATTAAGAATCCATTGCAAGATAGTGACACTTCGACTGCTTTTCTATTTCAAAAATAATATTGAAAACATAATCTTAAACTCATCAAAAACCCGACTGCGAGTTACGCGAGTCGGCTTTTTATTACTTCTCTTTTGAATCTTTATCTCTATCTACACTCGATTAAAAAGCGTCATCCACGACCTCTTTTAATCGGTCGTAAGGCACATATCCTGGTAAAACATTTCCGTTCATCATCATGGTTGGAGTGCCCGTTAAGCCGAGTGCACCGAACGTTTGATGGTTAGTGGTTAGAACCTGGTTTTGTTCTTGAGTTGTTTTTAGTTCCGCCTCTGTTCCCGTCTTCTTGGCAACGGCTTCTAGTGAGCTTTTCGAGTGAATACCGCTTTTCGCCATCAGCAATCTATCAACTTCAGGGAATGCTTCTGGGTTATCTTTCCATACTTTCATCGCGTATAGCGCCGCGTTGGTGTCTAGCCCCGAAACCTGTTGCTGCTTAAACGATAAGTACACGTTGATCACTTTAATGTCGCTGTTTTCAGAGGCTAATTGAACCAAGCCTTTTTCCAAGCGCTTACAGTAAGGGCAGTTATAGTCGGTAAAGTTAATGATGACCGATTTGCCATCCGGATTGCCCGTGATTGGGTGGGCGTCATTGTTGTATAACCAATCATGGCTTTCCGCTTGGGCTTTTTTCGTTTGCTCTTGACCTGCTACGTACTGCTCTAAACTGGTATGCAAACCAGAGATCGTAGAAGGGTTCTCTTTCAGAAATTGGTTAATCTCTTCAAGTTGCTGGGTTTGTTCTGTGCTTAACTCAGCGAAGGCAGTGGTGCTCATTAGTGAGCCTAAAATCAGTGTACTAATCAGATGCTTTTTCATGCTATTTATTCTCTAATTCTTGATAATCGTGAGCGCTCATTGGGTCGCGCTCACGGAAATCCTGTTCGTTAAACGGGCTAAATCGAGTTGTTCACCTTGCTTTGCTCTGTTTTTCTTTGTAAGCGAGTTAGGCAAAGTAGGTTCTCAACCAAAGCCCTATCGGGGAAGTAATGCCTGTTGCGATACTGCTAATTTTTCCATCTTTGATGATGACGATGCTTGGAGTGACACTAACGCCCCAACTTCTGCTGATTGATCCAGAAAGATCATTGATCACAGGGAAGTCATACTCTTTCGCCTCTAAGTAGCGCTGAACACGCTCGTCTGGACCAGACGATAGAGCGACCGAAACCACCTGATGGGAATCACTGAAGCTATTGACGGTTGGGCTTACAAATTTGCAGGCACCACACCAAGTCGCCCAAAAATAGACAATGACTGGCTTACCATTTTTGCTTAGCTCGATAACATCAATATCTTCGCCTTGGAGCGATTGACCCACAATTGGAATCGCGTCGCCCTGAGGCATGCTTCTGCTGTGATAAAAGTCCATCGCAAATGAAACCACGCCAACGATCAATATCATTGAAACCAGTTCCTTTCCCCACTTCTTAAGACGACTTGGCTTTTTGGTTTCACCCTTTACAGCGCTGTCTTCAGTCGTGCTAGATTTCTCTTCATTGTTGGGAGTCTTCATCCATTATCTCGCAGCGTCGATGGCTTGAACGACAGTGTCACTGTCGAGAATGACAGGCAGTGGAATACCGCTTCTATAGCTTGGGCCGTAGACGATATTAAATGGCACACCAAATCGACCATTACTTTGTAGGTATTGAGTGACACTTTCACTTGGTGTTGTCCAATCGCCTTTCATCAAAACAATGTCTTCTTGCTGCAGGTGGCTGTAGACAGGGTCTTGGAGAATGACGCCGATCTTGTTGGCCTTACAGGTAATACACCACTCAGCGGTCACATCGACAAATACCGTTTTGCCTTGCTCAACCAATTGAGGGATTTGTTTTGCATCTAGCTTTTGCCAATCGAGATCGTCAACAATCGGTGTCGCCCAGTTATCAGCGGTGACACTACCGACGATCAATGCAGCACCAAACACCAAGGTTGTGGTTGCGACGATAGGAATAAGTACCTTGCGGCCCAACTTACGGCCAATCCAAATCAATACTGTAATCACGATAAACAGTGACAACAGGATCGTCGGGAATTTACCAATAAATGGGCTCATTAGGCTTGCTAACCATAGACTGGTAATGAACATCATTAAGCCAAATACCAGCTTAACTCTGAACATCCATGCCCCAGGTTTTGGAAGCAGTTTTGTAAGACTCGGGAACAGCGCGAAAATCAACCAAGGTGCACTCATACCGATGCCGAGTGCGATAAAGATAGCCCACAACTCTTGGTAGCTTGCCCCAAGTGCATAAGCAACTGCGGTTCCTAAGAACGGAGCACTACACGGCGTTGCCAACAGCGTCGCAAACATGCCTTGAATAAAGTGGCCTGAATGTGAGTCATCGCCTTTGGTTGCCATCCAAGTGTTTAAACCTGATGGTAGTCTGAATTCAAATAATCCAAGTAGATTAATCGAGAACAGCAAAGTGATGATCAGCATGAACCCGATGAACCAAACATTTTGGAACTGGATTCCCCAACCAATCGCATTACCACCCATTTTTAGAGCGGTCATACCTAGGGCTAACAGCGCAAATGATGTAATGACACCTGAAGCAGAAGCTAAGAATGAGAGTCGAATATGACGATTAGATGCACCTTGGTTTTGAATGATGCTGTTTAATTTCATTCCTAAGACTGGCAACACACATGGCATGATGTTGAGGATCAAACCACCAATTAAAGCGAAGCCTATCATCGCCAAAAAGCCGTTGTTGCTTGTTTGGTAAGCGATCGGTTCTGAGCCAACTTTGGCCGTCATCTCTTCGGCGAAATTAGTGTCTGAAACGGTGACACTCACGTTACGGTCCGTTAAGTCGACTTCACCTATCCAGTTGCTCACATCAAATACGGCCGTCATTGTATTGTCTGTGATGTGGACGCTTGGTTGAGAGAAGAAGTCATCAATCACTTCTTGCCCGTCAATCAACACCATCGGCTTATCCCAGCCATTTTTACTTGTCAGCTGAGTAACCAGTTGCTGCTTGCTCTTGTCCCAAAATAGACCATTGACTGAAGTGCGATTAGCTTCTCGTGGAGATTGGCTCATGCCTTGGTTGAACAAGAACATCGCTTCTTCATCGAGCGCTAAAGTTTGTGGGTCAATCGGCAGTTCGATATCGTAATCGGTTAACACACAGATATTGGTACACGACGGAAAGGTAAACGATGCCCTGAATATCGCAGGCTTCGTGTTGTCTTTCAGGGATAAAGTGACAGGAAAGCTGACATGTTTTTTGTAGCCTAACGTCATGACGTCAAGCTGCTCGTAGTATTTAGGTATCGGCCAGTGCCACTCTACTGACTCAATGTTTGTTGAACCAGACCAGTCCCAGCTTGGCGGAATGCCACCTTCGCCTGGGCTGCGCCAATAGGTTTTCCAGTCGCCGTCGAGCACGACATCGAGCACGGTTTGGATCTTAGAGCCGTCATCCGACTGTTCACCCGTCGACATCATTCGCATTTTAACAGGCGGATGCTCAGGCACACTAAGCCAGCCCGTTGTCTGTGCCAAGGCGGTAAATGACGTCATAACCAAAAGGGCAGTGACTAAGGTTTTCGCGCATGTACGCATAGAGAATGCCAATGAATCGACAAACTTAGTTAGTAGTGTGTTGTACACAAATGTATCTCCAAAAAATAAATAAAAGGGTGTAGTAGCCCGGTTATTTACTCTCTAAATATACAGTGCTTTAGATGCAATCGGTGTTTTGTCGGTCGAGTAGAGCGATGATTGTCTCTAGATAATCTCGAGATGTGAGGAGGTAAGTTAAACGCAACAGCAATAATAAGTACGAATGGGATCAGCCAGCCGGTTTTTGGGGCGGCAAAGGTCAGCATTTTCGAACTTAGGCTGCATGAATTTGAATTGGGGGACGTTAACATTTTTGAGGCTTCTAAGCCGAAAACGCTGGCGTATAGAGCAGCCATTTTTTCTGAAGAAGCGATGTTGGTTTGGGGATTACTGGTTTCTGTATGAGTTTGTGTGCCAACTAGGACTGATTGGCCATTAGCGGATGCAGATAACGATACTTTCTTGACGGCCAGAGTGCTCGCCAGACAAGTTACGATAACCAGTCCGGTAAGGAAGAGCGCCCAAAGCGAATGCTTTTGTCGGCGGTTCTGTGTGGATAAGAAAAGTAGCGATGTGTTCAGCAAATTAGTCAGTAATCAAATCTGTTAGTCGTTAAAGCAAGCTCATTGAATTGTGGTTAGCTTAGATAAGTTCTCTTCGTGCCACAAGTCATAAAATGGTTAAAGTGAAACTATGTATAAATGCGGGAAACGGCAGATACACGATAAAAGACGCATAAACACCAATTCACGCGAATACGACATTGAGCTGTAGCTAAAGTTCACAACAACTGAAAGTTATCGCTAATTATTCTGTATTGAGTGGTTTATTAACTATCAGGACGGGACATGCGATACAAAAAAGCCCAACAGATCGTCAGTGAACGTGTTGGGCTTTAATCATTGGTGCTATTGGAAAGGCTTAGTGAGTGCGGCGAGGGCCGTTACGTACCAAGTCTTTACCGTTATCAAACACCTCTTTGGTGATCCAGCGAGCAAGCAGAACTTTATGGCTGCTATTGAATACAGCAACGAAGTGACGACCATCTGAATTATTGGTTGCCATGCCTACACCTTCAACGCCTTCAAGGCCTAAACCGCCAGCTTCCACTGAAATTAGGAATTGCTCTAGTTCTTCTAGAGACTCAATAATATCAAGTTCGTTGTTCATTTTTATGCTCTCTTGCTGTGAGCCAACATCGTATTTAGGGCGCTTTAGTGCTGTGCTCGAATGAAGATATTGGCTGTTGTTCTTTGTTGGATGCGTACTCTACAGGTCATAAGAGGGGATTGGAACTCTCAAATATTAGAAGCAGGCTGATAATTTGCGAACTTTTAACATAACATACGTTTAAATACTTGTTATCCATATTCTTTTTACTACTATTTATAGGGTCAATTTAGACAGTGATAGGAATTAATATGATGAAGGTTTGGCGTTGTCTATTGTTAATGTTGGCGTTTGTCGCATTTGGAAGTTATGCGCAGAGCGTTGAGAAAATCGCAGAAGTACAAGATCAGTTAATGCTCGATCTAGCAACATTAGAAACGGCGCATGATGCTGAGAAGCCCTTTCTTGAAGATATCTTAAGGCGTAAGAATCAGGGCCTACGCGAAGAGATTTTTTCACAGCTATCGTCAGATAAAAAAGAGGGGCTGGATGTCACTCTTGCTCAGCAGGTCGAACTGCTACAAAAATTGCTGTCGTTGAATGAAACTAAAATCGTTTCAATGAGTAAAGAAAACCGTTCAGCTGAAGGTGACGCTAAAAAACGCCTTGAATTGCGTATTCAAAAACGAATCGGAATGATGGATGTCTATTATCAGCAGCTTGCTAAGACCTTAAATTGGTCGAAAGAGCGTGGTGTTGATGTTGCTGTTCCTGAAGGTGAACTTAAAACGGCGTTAATTGCTCGTTCTAAATACCTGACAAATGCCATTCTTTACACAGACACACAGCGGCAAGATCTAGAAGCGCGTTTGTCTTTTGTGAATGAAGAAGAGAAAGCGACGATTAAAAAGGAGCTTGAACGTTTCAGCGAGCGCACTAGCGTTATGGTCGCGAGCTTAGAAGAAACCATCACGCTAATGGAACCGTTTGGCGTGGATGTGACTTCGTACAAACGTGTTTTGCTAGCGACGACAGGTGACATTAACGCCGATGTGTTGGATGTTGATGTTGCACTGGAGCTGTTGGATGGTTGGCTTCGTTCGTTCAGTTCATGGGCTTTTGAAAATACCCCTTCTTTTATCGTTAAACTTGCTCTGTTTCTCGGTATTTTGTATGTAACTCGCCTTATTGCTAACGTGGCTCGCAAAACCGTTCGTAAGAGTGTTTCGCACTCTAAAATGGACTTCAGTGTATTGATGCAGGACTTCTTTGTATCCATCGCATCTAAAGCAGTCGTGTTTATCGGTTTGCTTATTGCACTGTCTCAAATAGGGATAGAGCTAGCACCTCTTCTTACTGGTTTCGGTGTTGCTGGTGTCATCATCGGTTTCGCATTGCAAGATACGCTATCTAACTTTGCATCGGGTTTGATGATCTTGATCTACCGTCCTTATGACGTCGGTGACATGGTTAAAGTGGCAGGCGTGCAAGGCACGGTAAAAGACATGAGCTTAGTATCGACGACTGTTCAAACCATTGATAACCAACGCTTGGTGATCCCAAACAACAAGATTTGGGGTGACGTGATCAACAACATCACGGCAGAACGTGTAAGACGTGTTGATATGGTTTTCGGTATTGGTTATTCAGATGATATCGATAAAGCGAAAGCGGTATTGAACGACATCATTCTTGCACACCCTCTAGTGTTGAAAAAACCAGAGCATATGATCAAGCTTCATACCTTGAATACGTCTTCTGTTGATTTCGTAGTACGACCTTGGGTTAAGACTGATGACTATTGGGATGTGTACTGGGATGTAACGGAAACCGTGAAGAAACGCTTCGATGAAGAAGGCATCACGATTCCATTCCCTCAACGAGATGTACATATTTACAATCACGAAGAGAACTAAACGAAAGATCTAGTATGAAAAGCTATTACGAAAAAGCTAAGCATGGCTTAGAGCCATCATTCTTAATGTGATATCAAATGGACGCTGAACAAGCGTCCATTTTTATTGGCTGCCGCTTATGTTGAGCTTCATTCTTTTATGTCACTCAACCACCTTAGAATTACGTTATGATGGGGTAGGCTTAATCTGGAAAGTTGAAATCGAATGGACGATTCACAGCAAAAAACGAATACTAGAAATACAACGGTAAGAAAAGCGACGCGAATTGAAAGTGTTATGAACTCTGCGATGTGGCATTTAACTCAGAGAGACATGACGGAAAGCGAGTTAGTGGCGAAGCTCAAAGTGAAAACCGACAATCAAGAATGGATCGATGAAACTCTAGGGACATTGAAAGGCTTCGGGTATCTCAAGTCTGACCAAGTGTTTGCAGAACAATTCGTGGAACAAGCTTTCTCTGGTGAATTCGGTTCTCGATACATTGTCGAAAAACTGAAGAAGAAGGGGCTGACCGATTCAGTGATTTCTGATGCAATCCATAAAGTGTCGTTCGAAAAGTCTATTGATGAACAAACCATCTTGATAGACCGAATCAACCACTACTATTCAAGCTTTACCATGAGCCGTGAAAAGCTGGTTGCGACACTGCAAAAGCGTGGCTTTAGCTATCAACAAGTTAAGGTAGCGATTGACCAGCACCCACAAGCGCATCAACTGAAAAGTAACATTCAAATTAAGGCCGAGAAAGCCGACTTGGAAAAAGAGGTGCTCAAGTACGCTCGTAAAGGCAAGGGACTGACTGCCATTCAGCAAGAACTTAGACAACGACAAATCGACACAAGTGAACTGTCATCGCTCATCGACCGATTGATTAATGAAGAGCAGCTAGATTTCTATTCTTCGTGTTTAGAACAGTTGCAGAAGAAGTCTTATGACCTAAACGATCATAAAGAACGCTCTAAGGCTTACGCGATGCTAAGTCGAAAGGGGTTCTCTTCTGACGAGATCAAATTTGCATTGAGTGAAGATAACGAATAACTAAGCCGGAAAAATTTCCTATTGTAGTATGTTGGTTTGTCCTAAGTAACTATTGGACATAAGTGAGCTATATAGATTGGTAAATTAGCGTTTAACGGATTATTTAGGGTATTGCAAAGTCGCTAATGTAATGGCTCAATTCACCTACCCACAACAATAAACTTAGACCACATACTTCTTCAAATAACGCTCGATAAACGACATCAAGCGTTAAAATTGACAAGTGTCAGTCCATTTCAGGATAGGTCATTAGGTTCACAAAACCGTCAAAACAGTATCAAGGTCTAAGCGCGACTTTGGTAAATTTGCATTGTAATCTTCATCTTTATGATGATAGCCCATCGCCAAAGCAACGTCGCATTGATAGCCACCAAGTTCCTCTTCAAACTCTTCACCAATTAGATCTGAATCAACACCTTCCATCGTTGTGGAATCGATATTTAATCGTGCCAAAGTATGTAGAGTATTACCTAATGCAAGGTAGGTTTGGGCTTTTGTCCATGCAGTTGTATCACCTGATTCACTCGTGTTTAACTCGGCAAATGCAAACCCACCAAATGCTTGTTCACGATTTGCAGGATCTAATCTACCGTCTTTAATGCTTTTATCGACAACTTTTTCATAGTCTGCACGCGTATAGCGAGTATTGTGAGCAAATAAAATAATATGTGATGCTGCATTAATGTGTGGCTGATTAAACTGGTGTTTGTTCTTGAAAGTTTTGTTCATTCGTTCTTTGGCTTCATTGCTTTCAATTATTATGAACTTCCATGGTTGAGAGTTAATTGAAGACGCTGATAGACGAATAGCCTGATAAATCACACTTAAGTCTTCTTGTGGAATACGCTTAGTCGCATCGTATCGTTTAGCAGTATAACGTTGCTCCAGATCTTTAATTATTTGGTGCGTCATATCATGCGACCTGTGTCATTTCGTTCAAGGTAAAGCTTGCTACCGCTTCTTCTGTTGCAGCCATGTATTCAGCTAAATGTGTATTACCCATATGTGCTTGCCACAGTTCGCGAGATTGCCAGTTCTCGTAGAACATAAAATGTGCTGGGTTTTCGTTATCTTGATGAAGGTCGTAGTTAATGCAGCCTTCTTCAGCACGCGTGATATCAATCAACTTTAATAGCTCTGCTTTAACCAGTTCAACTTTATCTTCGTTCGCAACAATATTTGCAACAATAGTCAATTTAGTCATGTTTAATTCCTTTATCTCTCTACTTGTTAACAACAATAATAACCCTAAAAAAACAACACCTTATTTCTGTAGCTTGCCGTAAGCACTGGCAACACCAATCAGTGTAGTCAATGAATCGTCATGGATTATCTAATTATTTTTTAAACATTATCTAAAATAAATTGATAATCATAAACGTATGCGCTAGGTCTTGTGTTTAGTCGGGGTCGTTCGAATGAGATTATGGTAGGCGAGTTATTAAAAATTAAAAACAGGCTTTAATTTGAATTATTATCAAAAATAAATTGAATATGTATTGTTCTGTTGTTAAGACTGCTTTATAAATAGCAGCAACGTAGCATTTACTGCTGCCCCTTTTTCGAATGAAGGTCTCATCATGCTCTTAGAAGATTTACAGGTTATTTTGAAAGTTGCGGAGTTTCGCAGCATCACCGCAGCGGCAACCAATTTAGATATGCGTACCGCCACAGCCAGTGCAGCGGTAAAGCGCGTTGAGGCATCACTGGGCGCGGAGCTTTTTGTCCGTACAACCCGTCACTTGCGATTGTCCTCTGCTGGTGAGCGTTATTTACCTCAGTGTGAAGAAGCGCTAAAGATGCTTGAGCGGGCCAAAATGAATATGCATGAAGACTTGGGCATTATTGATGGTGAAATTCGTATCGCGCTATCGTCTGATTTGGGACGTAACCTTATTACTCCTTGGTTAGATGAGTTTTTATTGCAGTACCCGAATGTCTCACTGCGTTCAAGTATTAGCGATAGCAATATTGATTTCTACCGTGATTCTGTCGACATGGCTCTGCGCTATGGCTCACCAACCGATGCCAATATGTATGGCTTTAAAATCTGTGATGTACCGAGAGTGCTGTGTGCAAGCCCTAGCTATTTAGCGGAAAATCAAGCACCCACTCAGCCGAACGATCTACTTGAGCACAATGCGTTGTTTTATCAATTGCATGATGTGTTGCAAAATGAGTGGTTATTCAGTCATGAGGATACGACTCATAAGGTAAAACTGAAAGGCAATAGAGCTTCGAATGATGGCGATCTGGTGAGGCGTTGGTGTGTTGCTGGTAAAGGGGTGGCAATCAAATCGTGCCTTGATATGTCTGATGACCTTTTAGCAGGTCGAGTGGTGAGTATTATGAAAGAGTACAAACCAACGCCGACTGAACTCTGGTTGGTTTGCCCGAGCCGTCAGTCCATCACACCAACGGTTCGGCTGTTAAGAGATTTCTTTAGAGAGAAAACTAACGTGATACTTGAGCAATTAGCAGAAAAAGGAGTGCTATAGATACTGCCGATGACTTATAGCGTGGTGACTCCAGAGTACAACATTTTTATAGCCGTAATGAATAATACGCTATAGCTGATTTTGTAAATCAGCTCTTGAGTGATGATGTTAACCAACCAAACACCGGTTCTCACCCCCAGAAATGCAATAGGTACAAGTACGAGTGAGGTCATCAAGTTTTGTGTATCAAGCTGTCCCATATAACTGTATGGGACTATCTTAACAAAATTAAGCCCAGCGAAAAACACAACGCTGGTGCCGATAAGTTGCTCTTTAGGCAGTTTCTTGGGTAGCAAATACATGCTTGCTGGCGGCCCCCCAGCATGAGCTATCGTACTCGAAAAACCTGATAATAGGTTTAATGCATAGCCTTTGATTCGGTTAGGTGAACCTGATTGCTTCAACAATAACTTTTGCCCCAGAAAAGTCAGCGCCAATCCACCAATCATTAGTTCAACAATGTGTGTCGGAAGGCTGCCCATGAAGTAAGAAGCGGGCATAACCCCTAACACAGCAAAAGGCATCATGACTTTGAGTTCGGCATAATTGCAATTTTTACGATGATAAAACAGCGCCATTAGATCCATTCCACATAAAAGTGGCAATAGAATAGCAGCGGCTTGGACAGGCGAAACACTCATTGCCATTAATGGCACCGAGAGCATACCCAAAATCCCTCCAACACCACCTTTTCCCATCCCATAAAAGAACACAGCAGGTATCGCAGCTAGATAGAACCAGATATCAATAATCATTATTTTCACTACATCGACAGGCAAAAAAAGAAGGTCATGATGACCTTCCTTCCAAACACTACAGAATCAAAAACTATTTATGCGATTTGCGTCATTTCGTTTAGCGTGAAGCTTGCCACTGAGCCTTCTGTTGCTGCCATGTACTCGGCTAGGTGCGTGTTTGCCATGTGTGTCTGCCAAAGTTCACGTGAAGTCCAGTTCTCGTAGAACATGAAGTGTGCTGGGTTCTCGTTATCTTGGTGAAGGTCGTAGTTAATGCAGCCTTCTTCAGCGCGTGTGATGTCGATTAGTTTTAGCAGTTCTGCTTTTACTAGTTCAATTTTGTCTTCATTAGCAACGATGTTTGCAACGATAGTTAACTTGCTCATAGGGTATTCCTCATCATAACGTTATGCAGCTTATCAAACGATGCCTTCGCTGCCTTGTTGGGTTGGATGTATAGTACGACACGCATTCACATCCATAAACAACCTCCCATTTGATTTATTATCAAAAATAGATTGATAATGGATTGTCTATTTTAATTTGATAATAAATCAAACTAGCCCCAGTTTTTACTGTGCTTTAAATTACGTAGCATGCGCTTATTGATTTCATTGATGGATAGATAAGCCATGACACAGATACAATTTCAACAAGGTCCAATACGCCCACCCTCTGAAGCAGACAGTTTGCTGATACGGACAACACAAGGCTGCCCGTGGAATAAATGTAAGTTCTGTACTCTGTTTGAAGGGATGGAGTTCTCTATTCGTCCTGTCGAAGAGATCAAACGTGATATCTGGGCGGCACGAGCCTTCTATAAAAACCGACAGTTTGAGAGCTGTTTTTTGCAAGATGGTGATTCCTTTGCAATGGAAACGGATGATTTACTGGATGTGCTCAATACACTAAAAGAGGCGTTCCCGGAGCTCACACAAATTAGCTCATATGGCAGAGCTCAAACCATGACTAAAAAGTCTCCAGCCGAGATGAGGGCTATCTGCGATGCAGGGTTAAACATGCTGTATTGCGGTATGGAGTCGGGCTCGCTTGAGGTACTCAAGTTGATGAAAAAAGGGATCACCCCTAAGTCAATTTTGAAATCAGCCGAGTACGCGAAACAGGCGGGTATGAAAATGATGACATTCATCATTCTTGGCTTAGGTGGGAAGGCGTTGTCCGAGCACCATATCGCACAGACTGCCCAGCTATTAAACCAGATTGATCCTGAGGAGATCCGAATATTATCGCTAGCGGTAAAACCTGGTACTGAGTTGGATGATATGGTTCAAAACGGCCAGTTTACGCCACTTTCAGAGCGTGAGATGTTGGAAGAACAATTTCAATTGATCAGCCAATTAGATGGCATCAAAAGCAATTACGGTAATTATCATGGGATAAATTTGCTGACGGAACTCAATGGACAATTTCCGCATGATAAAGAGGCGTTTTTACGTACCATTGATCACTTCATGTTGATGAACGAAAACGATCAAAATAACTTTATTTTAGGTCGTCGTACCCACCACTATGCGACACTGAATGACATGAACAATAAGCTCATGTATGACACGGTGCAGCAACAGCTAAAGCGCATAGAGCAGCAAAAACTTGGCGACCTTGAAGATATTTTTTATAGCCTTCGCCAACGCATGATCTAAACCCAAGGAGTCCGAAATGAAGAATTTAAACGACTGGTACATTCAAAATGAGAACCCAAGCCATTGGTCATTTGATAACGGGCTGTTGTCGATGCAAGTGCAAGAGGGCAATATTTTTGGCGCGGGTTCAAGTGACGTGGATAACATTTTCATCTACCCAGTATCTCAACCCAATTATAGCGCAGAAGTAACCATCACCTTAGAGCCAACCTTGCCATTTGAACAAGCTGGCCTAGGCATTTACTGGGACAACGATAACTACATCAAAATTAGTAAAGAAATGTTCATGGGCGAGCCTTCCATTGTGTTTGTTGTAGAGCAAAATGGTCAACCAGAGATCAAACAACTTAGCACATTTGAAGGCACGACAGCCTCAGTTAAGATAGAAAAAAATGATGGTACTATCACTGCGTTCTTGGAATGTAATCAAAAACGCTCTTGGCAAGTCATTGGCTCTGCGAAGACATTAAACGGCCAAGCAAAAGGACTTATGCTTTATACCTTTAGTGGTAGTTCAAACACACCTAATTTTGCTAAGTTTAGTGAATTTCAACTAATGAGTTGAGCCAATCTGGTATATAGCAATTGACTTTTTGTATTAGTTTTATTTTTGAAAAAGTCATGTTAGTCGGTAGCGCTTAGTGGGATCGAAACACACAATGGGACAAAAATGAGTTATGTCACTACTCATTTTTGCCTTTTTCATTAGCATTAAAACTCAATCTATCGACCGTATTGCTCAATAATAAAGTGCTCAAAATCATCACACATTTGGTCATTCGACTTTGCATTATTCGCTAATTCAGTTGCTCCATCAACGATCGATACCTTCGCATTCAAATCCGCGACTGGTGCACGTTCTCTTGTCGACAGCTGTTTGATTTTTTGCTCCTCAATCGCCCAAGCCTCCTCTGGCGATAAGTTACACTCGTCAGCGAGATATTTGGCATTAAAACCTTCCCCAGTCAGGCTTTCGATTGTACCGTTATGGTTCACGCTATTGCCTTTATGCCAATAGTGTTTCGCCAACAAAGGCCCGATCTCTGGGTTATCTGTTAAGTAACCAAACTTGTCGGTGAAATAAGCTCGTGTTTGATACACCGCCATATGAGCCAATAGATAACCTTGGTATGAGCAAGATGCTTCATCAGACAATAAGTGAGGGATCGCCATCAGTGGACGAGGGCTGCAAGACAATCCAAGAATTGCCTTTTCACTGCTACGAGCAAGTGCCGTGATTTTTTCAGGCGTGAGGTCTTCATCAGCTAATTCGTACAGGGCTCGCTCGAAATATGGAACCACAAGAATGCTGCGTTCTTGGTAAGCTCGGAAGGGCTGTTTATTGTCGATGATGGCTTTAATTAGATCATCTGGCACAGGTTGCCCGTCCGCATTTAGAGCGTACTGTTTTAGCCAGTCAGCGTCATTTAACAAGCTGTCGCAGAACATGGATTGTGTTTCAGCATAAGCCATCGAAGTCGGCGCAAACTCTTGAGAGAAACAAGGGGCGTTCATTTTTACATTAGCAAAATGCGCCGCGTGACCACCTTCGTGAAATAGTGTGTTAATCCCATCATAGCCACTGCCTATTTGATCGGGCTTAGCGTTGCTAGTGAAATTAACTTGGGCCGCAACCCAAGCATCTTGGTCATAGAAAGAAGGGATAGGGCCATGGCAGAAGCCATTAGGGTATTTTCCTTTGCGATCAAGTAAATCGAGTTTCAATGTCGCTTGAGAGTATTCAATGTTGAGGCGACCAAAAGACTCTATCCAGCGTCTTAATGATTTTGAGAACGGAACATACGGGTCAAGATCATTCATAACGTCACCTGCAAAAGAGTAGGTAAAGTTATGGGCTTGAAGTGCATTCTCGCCTTTCTGCTCTGCCAAATTGGCTAGGCTTTGCTGATGGCTATCACGCGTGCGTGCTTCGAAGTCATCCAGAATCGTAAACAGTTGTTCTGTCGTCATCTGTTCGGTTTTTACCACCGAGTAATCAAAGAAGGTTTTAAACCCCAGTGATTGAGCAAATTGGTTACGTTTTTTGATCAGCTCAATAAAGCCGTTAGCCAGCAGCCATTGCTCTAAATCTAATAATGCTTGATGTGCAGAAAGCCTAACTTGTTCATTACCATTACTTCTAACGGCTGAACCTAAAACGGGCAGCGATCCTTCTGTTTCATCACCTGTTTCATTTACGTAAGTCATTACATGATTCTGTTTTTTCTCAAACAGTTCAGCCTCAAACTTTATGAGATCGGATTTAAGCTTCTGTGACTGCTCAGACTCAATAGCGTGAGATCTAAAGGTCGCCAACCAACCATTCAAGCCTGTCAGCGTACTCTCTTTTTCGAGAGGATCTTGAATTTTATCGATAGCAGCGAGTTGCGTTTCGATAGCAGTAATCTGTTCGGCAGAGCTTAGAAATTCCGTCCACTGAGTCTGTGCGAGTGTCGAACCATCGTGGTCGTCACTGATACCCATATATGTATCCCAAAAGAAGTCTTCTTTCGCTTTATGAGTCGCAAGATACTTTTGATTCAATTGGTTGAGATAGTTCGTTGCAGTCATGACATTCCTTGAAATTTAACCAGTAATTTCAACATTATGACACATTCATTGAATGTATTTTGTGACGATAGATATAACTGAATGCAGTCACAGCCTATCGGTTTACTTTACAGCGTATTAGTGATAATTAACTGTTAATGGTTTGTTGTTTGCTAGTATTAACTAAAGAGAGTGTGCTGATTTCTCCGGCTTTTTATTGAGTAAATTGATGTTCTCAAGGTCAGCGTTTTTGTAAGGAAGAGGTTTAGGATGGATCCTATTTTATATATCGAAGTTGGTGGTGTTGTGTGGCAAGTATTCCCTGATGGGACTTGGCTTCAATTACCTGCTACGCAGCCAAAAGTTGAAGGCGTGCAAGTCGTCAGCATTGAACCTCAGAATTTACAAGAGGCTCAGCCCCTAACCGAACCACAAATCGCCGCAGTTGAACAACAGTTGGAAAAGGTGGTCACCGAACTCGTCAACAACATTGAAAGCGCACCTCAACAGCCTAACTCAGTAAATGACCAACCTAGTTCCAGCGCCTCTTTTATTGTTTATGTTCGTTCCACCTTAGATGAAACGCTCGCTGAGGCGGGTTTTGATACGCGTCCTGCAGAATATGCCGACGAAGATACAACCTCGAATGAGGGTAACCTTGATATTCTGTTACCTAGTGCACTATTAACCGTTGATATTTTGGATGGTGGAGACGGTTACGAAAATCAGTTTGAAGTACCAAGTGTCACGATTACGGGCACGGCAGTGGATGTTCGAGACGGGCGTACCGTTGTTCTGACCATCACTGATGTTAACGGAAACACAGTAACCACCACAGCCATCACAAGCGATGAAACGTATGTCGTCAATGGCGTCGACCTCTCTTCATTGGAGGAGGGGGATCTTCAAGTCGATGCTGTCATTGCTGATGATTTTGGCAATAGCATTGCAGCTAACGATTCCACAATCAAAGACACATTAGCCAACATTGAGGTTGACTTCGATGGCTTTGGTGATGAGTTTTACAATCAATTTGAAATATCGAATGGGGTGCTAGTTGGTACGATTGCCAATGTAGAAGATGGGCAAACCATCAACATTTCAATTACCGATAGCCAAGGAACGATACAAGAATACACAACGGAAGTATCCGGCGGAACTTGGACTCTGACTCTTCAAGACTACTCAAGCTTTGCAGAAGGTGAGCTAACCGTTGTTGCCAATACTATCGATATTGCTGGAAACCCTACAACAGCGACCGACACGATCGTGAAAGATACGCTAGCGGACATCACCGCTGCGGTTGATGATGGTGGCGACGGTGTCCTCAATAGCTTCGAAATTCAGTCGGCTAAATTCTTTGGTACGGTACAGAACGTAGAAGATGGCCAAACGGTCAATATTCGTATTTCTGACAGCACAACGAATGTCATTGTTCTGACGGCAACTGTGATTGATGGTGCTTGGTCAGTTGAAGGCGTGGATCTAACCAGCTTTTCCGATGGTGGCATTCAAATTGAGGCTGACACTGTTGACGTTGCCGGTAACCCTGCTTCTGCAATAAATAGCGCAGGGCAAATTGTTATTGATACTGTTTCGCCTGTTATAGACATTGATACGCTAGACGGTTTTAGTATTTTGGCATTTCGTGGCGGCCAACTTACAACCATGCAAGGCACAACCAATGTTGCCGAAGGTCTTCCTGTTTATATTGAAGTTAATGATGGCTCTCAGACTCTTGTGTTTGAGGGTGTTGTTGATGCATCAGGTAATTGGGTTGTTGAAAATATAGATGTCTCGTCCCTAAACTTGGCGTCAGAATGGACGGTTGATGCCAAAGTTTTCAATACGGTAGGCAATCAAGCTATCGATGATATGCCAAGCATTATACTGCCCGAGTCGGTTGTGTTCTCAGAAACTGTTGTCGGGATTTTTGGAAATCAAACTCAGACCTCTGATATTCGCATCGATTATGCGGACTTCTCTTTTAGCGATGATCAAAGCATCGCAGAGTCACTAACTTCTCAAACCCTATCGATAACCGTTGCTGTATCGGCTGATAAACAAAGCCTAATTGGCACACGAAGCGATGGGCAAAAAGTATTCGATGCGTCAATTTCCGGCAGCAACGTAAATATCAATTTTTATAAGGCGATTGATCAGGAAGCTGGGTTAGATTCAATTCTGACGGCTCTGCTCATCGAAGGTTTGCAAACCGATGCTGATGGTACAACGGAGTTAGTGATAGGACGTTTACCTATTGTCATCAAAGATTCTGAACCTCTGGTTTTTGATGAGTCTTATCAAATGATCGAGGGTGAGATTGCGTCAGGGAACGTGTTGAATAACGACATCGATTTGGATACTCAACTTACGATAAAAAGTGTTGAAGTTGATGGTACGACCAAGACGATTGTTGGTGGCTCTCCGGTTTCATTTGCTACTAGCGAAGGCACCTTGACCGTATTTGCGAATGGCCACTGGACGTTCGTCGCCAACAGGAATTTGGACCACACAGTTGATCAGAACATCACCTTCAACTATGTTGCTGGCGACATCAGTAATGATTTCGGAAACGGCACTGCGGTCATTGATATTTTTGATGGTGATGCAGGGCTAGTTGTTGATGGGACAACGACCAGCTCTGAAGGTGATGTGTCTGATGGAATTCAAACTGTAGTCGGCCAGTTTACCGTTTCCGCTGGATCAGATAATCCAGATCCCGCTTCTATTGTATTTAATGCTAATACTCTGGTGCAGTTAGACGCCTTGGGCTTGACGACCGGAGATGAGAACTTTCCTCTAACCTACACGTTAGCGAATGATGGTAAAACGATTACCGCACAAGCAAATGGTGAAACGATATTCACGCTAACGTTGAGTGCAGTCGCTAGTGGTATCGATGTTCTAGCAGATGTCACATTAGTGTTAGAACAGTCTATCAACCACCTGTTCAGCAACGACTCCATCACCCTGCCACTTATTATTGATGGAACGGATTTAGATGGCACTTCTTTAAAACAAGGGCAATTCGACTGGATCATCCAAGATGGAGCCGACCCAATATTAACTTCAACTAGCAATGCTGCTGTGGACGAATCAGATCTTATTCACGGCAGTGTTTCAGATACTGGCACTTTCAATCTCAACGTCGGAAGTGACTTTGTTGAGTCTGTATTTTTTGATGTTGGAGATCAGCCGCAGTTGTTTAGTGGGGGTGTACAGATCATCTATGTGGTCTCTGCAGACGGAAATGAACTTACTGGTTATGTTGGCTCTGAAAGTGCTGAAAATAAAGCGTTCACCTTGAGCTTTACCTCTCTGTCAGGTGAGACCGATACTGATGTCACTTACACCTTTGAACTATTCAAGGGCCTCGACCAAACGAATGGAACCGACCAAATTCCTTTTGTCATCACAGCAAAAGATGATGACAACGATGAAACTCAATTAACCTTGAACGTCTCGATTACGGATGGTGGGGAGCCTACGATTGGCTCTGGCATGGTCGAGTTGAGTGAAAACCCTGTTGCTGATACAACCCCGTCTGGTGTTGGAACAACAGCGAGTGCAAGCTTAGCCGTGAGTGCGGGCAACGATCCACTCGTGTTCTTGGGGTTAGATGTGACAACTGGCCAAGCCGTTCTTGATAGTGACGGTGAGGCGGTGACACGTAATGGTGAAGCATTGTCTTGGCGAGATAATGGGGATGGAACGTTTGATGCGGTATTGTCGAATGGCGATGCTGTTTTCCAAGTGAGACTTCCTGAAGATTTTAGCTTAGAAGCCAATGGTTCCACGAATGTCACGGTTGAGATTGATTTGTACCAGTCAATAGACCACGGAACCGGTGTGAAGGACACAGAGCTGTCGATTCCAGCCTCAATCGTCACCATCGATTCAGACGGTTCACGAGATACACAAGAATCTGATATTAAGATTTACGATGGTGCAAACCCTAAAATTACTGTTATCGGAAGCATTTCTGTTGATGAAGACGGTCTGCTTGGAGACAGCGAACAGGTTGGTGTTGAAGATTCTAGCCCTTCGTTAGGAATAATCGAAGGTTCCGATGATGTTGTCTCTGTGACGGTCGACACCGCTGCGTTTGATGCACTTTCATATTCGAGTGCAGGGAAAGACATTTCACTGCAAGCTGTCGATTCTGATGGTTGGTATTACGGTCAAGATTCTGATGGAAACAATATATTTAGGATTCGTTTTAATACTGATGGGACAACAGAGTTCGACCTTTATGCACCTCTCGATCACGCCAATGCTGATGGAGAGAATAATCTAGCCCTCAATTTTGAACTGGTGGTCAACGATGCGGACGGCGATAGCTCTGATCCGGCAATTTATTCTGTCAACGTAACAGATGCTGTCCCAGTTGCGCGTTCAGGGGCAATTGAAATGGTTGAGGGTGATGACCTTAATGGACAATTTCTAACAGAAAAATTCGCAGGTGCCGATGGCGCAACCATTGTAAGTTTTGACTATCGCGGTACTACCTATACCTTTGATAACGCAGGCACTCCTATCACGATTAATCTAATTAATGATTATGATGGTGGGTCTACTTACGGTCAGTTTACGCTTTCTTCAGATGGTAGCTACCAGCT
This sequence comes from Vibrio sp. 10N.261.54.A5, assembly GCF_041471145.1. NCBI lineage: Bacteria > Pseudomonadati > Pseudomonadota > Gammaproteobacteria > Vibrionales > Vibrionaceae > Vibrio > Vibrio sp. 10N.261.54.A5. The sequence goes on from NZ_JBFRNU010000025.1 coordinate 87,027, forward strand.
GACTACAAATCCCAATGTATCAACAAACCCTGCAGATCCTAAGATCGTCGATGACATCGATTATCTGGTGCGAGATGCGGACGGTGATAAAGTTACCAGTACTGCTGAGCTTATTCTGGATGATAACGAAGGTTTTATTCGTTATGAAGATTCTGAAACCACAGAAGACAATGACGCGATTATCGTTGTAAGTGTGGCAACCGGCGATGTCGACCAAAGCGAAACCGTTACTGCTATCGAGTTCTCAGAAGCATCGCTAAACGGTGGTAGCTTGTACCTTGATGGGGTGTTGCTTCAAGTTGTAGACGGCAAGGTCACCTTGTCTGGAAGTCAATTGGCAGCGATTGATAGTCAGTTCACTGGGCCTAATGGACAGTTGACTTATCGTCCCGCGCTTCATGAATCCAATACCACCTCAACGGTTATCCTAGCGATCAACGCAATCATTAGCACTGATACGGATCCTAAAGAACTGACGGCTGATGTTGCAGTGTCTGTTTTACCGGTGGCTGATGCACCGGATTGGTCGGCTTCCGTATTCTCCTATCATTCAGTAGAAGATGACTCAGACCCAGTCAGTTTGGACATAACAGCTCAGCTGGTGGATCAAGATACGTCAGAAACATTGAGCTACCAGATTAGTGGGATTCCTGACGGCTTGAATTTGACGTTAAATGGCAACGCAGTCAAAGAAGGGAAATCTTACACACAGGCTCAGATTGATAAAATGGAAATCAGGGCTGACGACAACCTAGCGGGTCGCTTTGAGTTTGAGATTACTGCGGTTGCAACAGAGTCTGGCAATTCATTCGCTGACCCAGATGATAAAACGGCAAGTATTGTACATACCGTTACTGTCGATATTTCACCTGATGCTGATACTCCTCATGTGTCTGTTAAAGACTACAAGGGACTAGAGGATGAAGCTATTTACCTCAAAGACGTTATTGAAGGCGCTTTGGCGGACACCGATGGTTCTGAATCGTTAAGTTATATTATCCAAGTTCAAGATGGCTGGTCTGTTGAAGGTGATGGTACCGCAAAGATAGGCAATAATTCCTATTCAGTCACTGCCGAAGCTATCGCCAATGGTGTTGCTTATATTCAGCCTAAAGAAGACATCAGTTCCTTTACTGAAGATCTGTCAATAGACGTAACAGCAATAGCGACTGAGTCGACGATCGATTCACTTATTCCTATCAATGGGCAAGCGTCAAGTGATACAAAAACCATCAATATCTTTTTGAAAGGTGTTGTGGATGAACCTATCGCGGTAGACGGTGGTAATGGTCATTGGCAATACGACAGTGACAGTAAAGTCATCAGCAACCAATCGGTCTTGAATGAAGATGGGTTAATACAGCTCGACTTCCTCATACAAACGACGGATGACGATGTTTCAGAAGAGATCAACATACTGCTTACTAACATTCCTGAAGGCACTTTGCTGGTGGATGCGTTGGGTGAACCAGTATCGCTGACGATTGCGTATGTTGATGATGTGACGGGGCCCGTATTCCAAGTCTCTAACGCTCAACTGGATGATCTGTATCTCAAGCCAGTTCTTGATTTTAGTGGTGAATTAGAACTCACCGTTATTGCTATCTCAACTGAGCCCGATGGTGATTCGGGCGAGTTTCCTATGACACTTAAAGTAGAGCTAGCGCCGGTCGTTGATCAAGAAGACGGTCAAGTGGTCAGTACTCAAGGCATCGAAGACAGTCAAATCGGGCTGAACCTTGAACCTTCAGTGAATCAGGACATTGATGGCAGCGAATCCTTGACGGGATATGTCATTGATAGCCTACCTGCAGATCTCACTCTTTATTTTGATGGGAGTGTTATTCAGGTCCCAGCTTCAGGCTTAGATTTGGATACTCTACTGGACTCAACAACGCCAACGCTTTCGGATCTTCTAAGCAGCGGCAGGCTTTCTGTTACAGCGACAGAAGATTTAAGCGGAACATTCTCAATTCCTATCACCTATGAAGTCACGGATACCTCTCCAACTGGTGCAACGGATATTAAAGATATTACCGGATCCATTAGCGTGACTGTCGATGCTCGTGTCGAGCTAGATACTCGATTAGAAGGCTCTACAGAGCTGTTACAGAGTACAGATGGCTCGCCTGTTGATATCTCTAACGCCGTGACGTTCGTCGACGCGGATATCGATGGGTCAGAGTACCTAGATTATATTTTGATCGAGATTCCCGACGGCTATTCGTTGATTGTTGAGCACCCTAATGGTGCTGCGCAAGATAGCTCTGGGAATTGGATCATATCGGCGGATGGGCTAACGAGTGACTCTTTCCAAGAGCTCGCAGCGTACATTTTAGATAATGCGACGATTTCCAGCCCAAGTGATACTCCGGTACTGGATATTGTGGTTCGTGCTCGTGTGATTGATGGTGATGATGCGAGATATATTGATGCGACTTTCCCGCTGCAAATTACTGGTCATGACGGCGGTGGCGGTTCTTGTGACCCTGTTGGCCCACCAAGCCCGATTCAACCCGATGGCGAAATTAAAACACCTGAAGGGGAAGATATTGATCTCACTGGCTTGCTAAACACCGATGTTGGCAGTGATCCAGACAATGAAATCTCTTTCTATATTCCTGCCGATTCACTTCCTGAAGGCGTTGAGATCTCCGGTGATGGTGTGATTGCTGAATACGATGCTTCTGGTGAGATCGTCGGTTATTCAATCACTGCAGATGGACTTTCGAAACTAACGTTAACGGGCTTGGATGAAGATTTTGCAGGGTGTATTGATTTCACCATAGAGACAATTGAGACCTCACCATGTAGCGGTGATACGGTGACGACGGCCCAAACCATTAGTATCCAAGTTCTGCCTGTGGTCGATGACATTACGGTTGAAGCCGACTCCACAACCATTCAAGAAGACATCGCGACAGACCTTAACCTTGAACTGGTTCTTGGTGATAGCGTTGAAGATGGACAATTAATCACTGGTGAAGGCAATAGCGCTACCGGTAAAGAAACCGTTAACTCTCTAACGGTGAGCATTTCGAATGGAGCGACCTTGTCTGAAACTCCAACTGACACCGGGTTGTTAGTTGATAATGGCGATGGGACTTGGACGGTCACAGACCCTAGCCGTTTGAGTGATGTGTTAGTTACGCCACCTGAGCATTACAGTGGTGAAATTACCCTCACTGTGACAGCAAATATTACCGATGAAGCGGATTGCGTGACAGAAACGGATACGCAAGATAAAACGACGGTCGTGACTATTACTGTTGAGCCAGTCGCTGATGCGGCGAACTTGATAACAGAGGATATAGTCGGAGATGAAGATAATTACATTTCGTTGTCATCACTTAGCGCAGAGCTCATTGACCAAGATGGTTCTGAAAACATGTCGCTTTCGTTGAAGGGAGTTCCTGAAGGCGCAGTTGTCGCGATTAAAATCGGAGACAACTATGAGTTGGTTCCAAACAATGGTGCTGATGGCGGTACCTTCGATGGAAACCCTACCTATGAGTGGCAGTTAGATCCAAGTCAGTTATCTAATCTAGTCATTCTGCCACCAAGAGACTTTAGTGGTGACATTAATCTGTCTCTAGAGGCGATTACTCAAGAAATTGGTACGACGGATATCCGTTATACACAATCTGAATTTACTGTAGGTGTTAACCCTATAGGTGACAAAGTTGAGTTCTTCGATTTACCTGAACAGCTCACTGGAAGTGAAGATGATGGCATCGTGATTCCTCTTGATGCCAATAGCTTTGAAACTAACAGTGATGAGTTTTTAGCAATTACGGTAACAGTGAATGGAACTTCGGACCCATCAGGGTTAGTTGGGTTAGACCGAATTCGAATTGGATCAGAAACCAGTTCTTTCACCAGTGTTGGTGGCATCATACAGGCGACGATCCTCGTTAAAGCAAGTTCTGTTGATGAGCTCGAATTCTTTGCAGGCGATGCGTTTGGTAACCTCGATATTACGATTACCGGCCGAACGGTTGATCAAAATACGGTACTCGGTGAGTTAGTGGTCGACACGGGTGACCCGAGCTCGCAAGACATGACGCTTATTATCACACCAGAGCCTGATGCACCGTTATTGAGCGTTGAATATTCTTCGATCGTGGCAGAAGCAAGTGGCACGATTCCTCTTGGTTTAGACCTTTCTCTTGTAAACCCTGCTGATTCAGAAGTGGGCTTCATTACAATTCATGATATTCCCGCAGGTTTGACGTTCTCACACGGCTCTATGGTCTATGGTCAATATGTGGTGGACTTGGCAGATGTGCCTAACCTAGCGATTACCGGGGGCTACAACAGTGGTGATCAATTTGACCTAACGATAGAGCCGTCTGCAGAGATAGGCAATAACCAAGCGGTCGGGTTACCCCAAACCGTATCGATTGAGTTTGTCGCTGAAGGGGATTCTACGATTACCGCGACAGATGATAACGATCTGTTGATTGGCGGTACAGGCTCTGACAATTTTGTGTTCGCATCTTCAGGCTTAGGGAGTGCAGAAGCACCAAGCTACGATGTGATTCAAGATTTTGATGCGTCTCCAGACACTGATGCAATTGACCTCTCGGGTATTTTGGGAAGCCTAGGGCTTAATACAGGGCTAGGGGCAACACAATATCTAGATTTAGAAGAATCTGGTGAAGGTGTGACCATTTCTATTAAACCTAATGGCGACGAAGACGTTCAACAAAACATCTTAATAGCCGATGTCACGTACGACGATCTGTATCAAGGTGACAGTAGCAGTGCATTAGAAGCACAAATTTTACAAAAAATGATAGAAGACAATAATTTAACGCTGTAAGTTGGATGTACAGTCTATAAAAGGAAGTTTAGATTGGTAGAACAAAAAGACAGCTGGCTAGCTTGTGTTGAATGGTTATGTGAGCATTTTAATGTTCGCAGCCATCCTTCCAAAATAGTGTCTGGCCTACCTTTAAATGAAGGAAGGCTCAATGAATCCCTTTTCCCAAGAGCCATTGAGAAATCGGGGTTAACGCTGAGCCACGTTAAAAAAGAATTATTGAATCAATGTCAGTTCCCTGTTGTTGCTGTTGAGTCCGCGACAGGGTCTCCTCTTGTCGTAACCCAAAGCTCCGTTGGCGACTTTCAAGTATTGAATTGTGAATCCAACTTAAGCCAACAAATTCTCCTTAAAGACTTAGTCATTAAAGTGGATGCATTTGTTTGGCAAGTGGGTGCTCAAGCGCTTGATGACGCCCGTGTTCAGGCACATGAGCGCAATGACAGTAAATCCAACACCCGTTGGTTGTGGCGGGTGGTCAAAGAAGTGAAGCCTTGGTATCGCGATCTGTTTATCGCTTCGTTCTTGATCAACGTGCTTGCGCTAGTGGTTCCGTTATTTACCATGAATGTGTACGACCGTGTTGTGCCAAACCAAGCGTTTAACACGCTTTGGGTATTAGCAGCAGGCGTTGGTATCGTTGTTATTTTTGATTGGGTATTGAGAAGCTCACGAAGCTCTGTGACTGATATGGCTGGGCGCTATATTGATAACAAGTTGTCTTCTCAGCTGTTCTCGAAAGTCCTTGGTATGAAGCTCGAAAATCGACCTCAATCGGTAGGCGCATTTGCCAGACAGCTTCAAGACTTCGATAGCGTGAAAGATTTCTTCACTTCTATCTCGTTAGTCACTTTAGTCGATCTGCCATTCACTTTGTTATTCCTACTGCTTATCGGCTGGCTCGGTGGCGCAATGATGTTCATACCTGTCGCGATCATGCTTGTTTTGATTGTGCTGAGCATCGCGATGAAAGGCAAGGTCGAGAAAACATTCGATGAAACCGCACGTCTCTCGACACAAAGACAAGCCCAGCTGTTTGATTGCTTAACAACCCTTCCGGATATCAAGCAAAACAATGCTGAGGGTATTACCCAGAAGCGTTGGGAACAGACGATTTCGTCGCTCTCTCAATGGCAGACTCAATCTCGTCATTACTCCAATATCGTGACGCACTCTATTCAGTCCAGTCAGCAGATCGTTACCATCACTCTGATCATCTTCGGCGTGTATCAGATCTCTGAAGGCTTGCTGAGTATGGGTGGTTTGATAGCCGTTGTGATGTTGAGTGGGCGCGCTGCAAGTTCGGTGAACCAGCTTTCTCTTCTATTGCTGAGGTTCCAGCAAACACGTTCGGCCGTTGAAGGGCTGAATCAGATTATGGAGCTACCTCAGGAAGAGTCCAAACACCAAGTTATCGACAAAGGAGACTTTGATGGTGGGGTTAGGTTAGATGAAGTGACGTTTACTTATCCAGAGAATCAAAGCCCTGCATTAAAGGAGATTTCCCTAGAGATCAAACCGGGTGAGCGAGTTGGTCTTGTCGGTGCGGCAGGCGCGGGTAAAACAACTCTACTATCGATTGTTGCGCGCCAGTATTTGCCAACAACAGGACAAGCTTTCTATCAAGAAATCGATGGGCAATTATGGCCAACCAGCGTTCTGCGTAGTGGCATGGGTTGGGTAGGGCAAACCACTAATCTTATTTTTGGCAGTGTTTACGACAACGTTACGCTTGGTGCGACCAACGTTGATGAAGAAAAGCTAAGACAAGCTCTTCAACAGTCGGGTTTGAATGGTTACATGGGGCGCCTAAGCAATGGCCTTGAAACACCTGTCGGTGAGGGTGGTCGGTTACTTTCTGGTGGTCAGCGTCAAGCCGTTGCCATCGCGAGAGCTCTGTATCGTTGTCCAAAGTTGTTGATTATGGATGAGCCAACCAGTGCATTAGATAGTCAAGCTGAGATTCAATTCTTCAATGCGCTGCAAAGTATGCCGAGAGAAACTTCAATGCTAATCAGCTCCCATAAGTCTTCATTCTTGATGATGTGTGATCGAGTGATTGTATTGGATAAAGGTCAAATCGTGGCAGAAGGTGAACCTAAAGAAATTCTCTCTTTACAGAAGAAAAGTGTACCTAAAGGTACGAGCCGGTTTAAGACGGTATCTGTGGTGAAGGGAGGTCGTCATGAGTAATGATATTCAATGGACCAACAACCACTTAGCATTCCGCTCTCGAAAGCTGATTTGGTTGAGTGCTCTACTCATTGTATCAATTATCGGTTGGGCTACGTGGGCAACATTAGAAGAAGTGGTTATCGGTGAAGGTAAAGTCGTTCCAAGTCTTTCGGTGCAAACCATTCAGAGCTTAGAAGGTGGACTGGTTCAAGAGATCATGGTGCGACAAGGCCAATCTGTAGTGAAGGGGCAACCTCTAGCTAAGTTAGAAGACACACGTTTTAAGGCGGCGTTTTTAGAGTCGGCTCAACAAGCGGATACCTTGCTTGCTCAGCAATTAAGATTAAAGGCTGAGCTGTCGACGGTCGTTTTAAATAACGATGCGAAAGAGTGGTATGAGCGAGTGGTCTTGGTGCCTCAAGATATTGCGGTTGATGTATCAAGCCACCCTGCGTTAATGAATGCCAAGGCGAACTACCGAGAACGTTTAGGACAGTTGAAGTCTGAACTGGAAGAGGCGGCACTTCGTATCGAGCAACAAGACCAAGCTCGTGTCGATACGTTTAATAATATCCAGACTCTTGAAAGCAGCCTCGAGATTGTGATTCGTGAGCGCAACATGCTGAAAGACGTGGTAGCGAGCGGTGCTGTTGCGGAAGTTGAGCTACTTAAACTCAACCGTGATGTAGTCAAACTCAAAGGTGATATTGCTAGCTCAAAAGTAGCAGCGCAGAAGCAGATAGCTGCCTACTCAGAGTCGATAGCGGATCATCGAAGTATCGCTTTAGATTTTCGTACCAAAGTGCAAGGCCAGTTGAATGAAGTGGCGAGCAAGATAGCGCAGCTGAACGAAAGCCAGCAGGCGATTGCCGACCAACTCAAGCGTACCGAAATTGTTGCGCCCGTTGATGGCACAGTCAAAGAGATCTTTGTGCGTACCATTGGTGGTGTAGTTCGTCCCGGCGAGCCAATCATTGAGATCATCCCATCAAACAGTGATTTGATTGTTGAAGCGAGAATCTCTCCGCAAGATATCGCATTTGTTCATACGGGATTGGGTGCAACAGTCAAATTCACGGCCTATGATTTTGTCATTTATGGCGGACTTAAAGGCGAGGTGATTTATGTCAGTGCCGACGCCTTACAAACGGAAGACGGCAACGCCTATTATCGCGCCCATATTCAGTTAAACGAAGACCAACAACAAAACTCTGCCTTTAGCATTATCCCAGGGATGCAAGTCGCGGTCGATATATTAACCGGAGAGAAAACAGTATTGAGTTATTGGTTAAAACCTATTTTACGAGCTAAGGAAAACTCACTTCGTGAACGATGAAGTGGGTTAAAGCATAAATATAAAAGGAAGTGTAATGCATTCAAAATTCTTACTCTCTTCTTGCTTGCTAATGAGTGGGCTGTCTCAAGCAGCTTCATTAGAAGAGTCCGTGGCCTTTGCCATCGACTATAGCCCAGAGATATTGGCGCAATACTCCCGATACCAATCGGTGGTCAGAGACGGAGACGCGGCGAGTGGTTTGTATATGCCGCAAGTGAACTTGTACGCGGCAGCAGGTTATGAAGAAACGCGCTACAACAGTGGTAGCAAACTTGATACCGATGATCGAGGCCTAACGAGAACGGAAATTGGCGTTAAAGTATCCCAGTTACTATTTGATGGTTTTAAAACCACATCGAATGTCGATCGACTGACGTTCGAAGCAGAAGCTGAGCGTCTAACTCTGATTTCGCGAGCTGAAAACGTATCGTTAGATGTGGTGAGAAATTACCTCGATATCCTAAAAGCAGAGACGCTACTTGAATTGTCTAAGCGTAATGTAAAAGAGCACCAAGAGATCTATCAAGATATCCAAGATAAAAAGAGCAAAGGCTTGAGTAGCAACTCGGATCTGGCTCAAATCTCCGCCCGTGTCGCGACCGCGCAGTCTTCACTTATCGCCGCTCAGAACAACCTGTTTGATTTGCAAACTCAGTATCTACGCTTGGTTGGCAAACCTGCGGTGAACTTGGTTTACCCCCGGTTTGATTACGCTCTATTACCAAGCTCAGCACAGGTCGCACTTGAACAAGCTGTCGAGAATCACCCTGAAATCAAAGCCTCTTTGCTTGATATCGACGCGGCTCGTAAAGAGATGCGCCGCGAGAAAGGGGATTACTACCCAGAACTAAAACTTGAGCTTCATGCCAATAAGAATGACAACGTATCTAACCCGCCAGGCGGTGTCGATGAAGATGCACGTATCATGTTGACGATGGATTATGACCTGTTTAATGGCTTCTCTACCGACTCCAGGGTTGAATCGTCAGCTTGGCGAGTGGAAGAGGCAAGGGCGATCCGATTACGAACAGAGCGTGAGGTTCGAGAAGGTACACAACTGGCTTGGAACGCTTACAAAATGCTTGAGCAGCAAAAATCCTTACTTCAACAGAATGTTGATGCAGCGAAAATTGCAGAGCTTGGCTATATCCAGCAATTCAATGTTGGCAGACGAAGCCTTCTTGATGTACTGGATGCAAAAGTAGAAGTGTTTTTGGCTCGAAGAAACTTCATCAGCACTGAATATGATCAAACGTTAGCGGCTTATCGAGTGTTAAATGCGATGGGTATGTTGACGTATGCGTTGAGGATTGAACATCCAGAAGAGTGGCAAGGGGAGAATAAGTAATGAGATATTTTAAACTAGCGCTACTTAGCTCTATCTTGCTAATGGGATGTGCAGAAACGCCTGATACGACAATGACACGCCACCAAATTGATGACTTAGCGGATAATGACCGAGATGGTGTGATTAACCAGCGAGATCTATGTGCCGATACGCCAGAAGGTGTAACGGTAGACATTAAAGGGTGTGCCAATTGGAAAATTGTCGAAGACGTTGAAGTATTAAGTGTGGCATTTGATTTTGATAAGTATGACCTTAAACCTGATCATACCGCTGTATTAAATGAGTTGGTGCGTTTACTAGGAGAGCAGCCTGATGCTTCGGTTACCTTGGTCGGAGATACCAGTGCTGAAGGTACAAACGTGTATAACAAAGCATTGGCCAAGAAAAGAACGGGCGTGATTCGAGACGCATTGATTGATAGAGGCATCAATGGTGAGCGAATCTTTGAACAAGAGTTTACTCAGATAACCAGCTTAACTCAGCATCTTCACAAGCGTAAGCGTAGAACGATCGCGGTGATTAAAACAGAAAGCATGGAAGTGAACCCATCTTGGAACATCTTCACTTCAGAAATGCAGCTCGATAGTAATAGCGATGTTGAGTCTAAAACGTCGATTGATCCAGTAGGAGGCCAGTAATGAAATGTCTAGCTAATAAATCGGGCTTGCTGCTTGCTGCTGTACCTGCGTTGTTCTCTGTATCGACATTTGCGAATGATGCCAGTGACATTGGTTTGGTCGCGATTGAGCCGAATATGCAGGGGCTTGTAGAAGATCTGCTTAAGAGCCAAGAGATCGACTTAGAAATCTTGTTGAGTGACAGCGTCCCAGAACAGATGATCATGCAGCGCTCGCGTGTTGGTATCACTTCCAAAAAGTGGACTGACAAAGAGATGGCAAGGTTTGATATGCGTTACGGTTATAGGCCAACAGAGCTGATGTTTACCGCTGACGTGATTGCGATTCTAGCCAATGAAAATAACCCTGCGACATCAATCACCGTCGCGGAATTAATTGATGTGTTTGGTTGTTCTAACGATCCTAAACATCCAAAATGGTCAGCAAGTAGTGATATTCGTAACGGTGAAAGCCTAGATACTCATATGTTGCCCTTTGCCATTGATCACAACCTGAAAGGCCATACTACCTTTTCAAGTTGGGTCGAATGTGGAACAGAAGGAGAATATGCCCATACTCAGTTCTTAGCGGATTTACCTGATCTGATTAATAAGATTGAAGACGAAGATGCCGCCATTGGTTACACCGTTTACTCAGATCAGATCTCTGATGTGAAATGGTTGAGCGTGGTTGATAACCTAGGTGTGAACTACGACCTAAACAAAGAAACGATCCTCTCTGGTCGTTACCCGTTAGCAACGGTTTATTACATGTACTTGAATATTCCAGCGCATCGCAAAGGCTTTACGGAACAAGAGGAGTTCTTTGTTGGGCTTACCTTGTCACAAGATCATCAAGTCGTTTTGAACCAATACGGCTTCATCAGCTTGCCGCCAGAAGCTATTCAACGTAACAAAGTCAGATTGTCGCTTGAAGAGCCTGCTATTGAAGGTGGCTACAAGTAATGGGTATGTCATGTTGTAACCGTTGTGGGAGAGTGATATTCTCTCTTTCGTAATGGTTCTCAACGTGACGGATTACGTTATTCGGTGATGAAATTATCTAGCGGGCATGTATGCCCGTTTTTTTTCGCCTAAAATTTGCGACTCGAGCAGTTGTTTGTCGTTTGGTCACGTATAATGGACACTTCATATAGCGCTAAATAAGCCCAGTCGATGAAAATCTTTCAAGTTCTAATCTTGCCTCTAATGCTGTCCCTCAATGCTATTTCATTTTCAGCGCAAGCAACCGAAAGCTGGTGGCTAAGAACAGTATTTAACAGCAGCCCAAGTCTGCCGAATTCTCAAAACTATATTAATGATATCGAGTTGATGGATTGTGGTGAGATCGAAGGTACTTTGTTGTGCAGTGACTTAACCCAATATTACGACCTGGATGTGTATGTTGAACTGGAGTTGGGGGACTCAAGTGTCGAAACGGTTCGCTTAAACCTGCCATATTCGGACCTAAGTTACACAAAGCTTCAGGCATACCTTCGCCAAGATGGCTTTGCTCTCAGTTCAATTCGTATTGGTGAAGATGAATTCGATGTTACAGCTCAACTCGAACAAGCTCGAAATGAAGGTGTTGGTTTCGATAAGGTGGATAAACAGCTGGTCGAATTTATCAACGCGCCTCACGGTTCAGCAGAGCAACTGAGTGTGTGGAATGTGCCTAGCTTATCTTCTTCTAGCTCTACTTCTCCTTGGATTCAGTTACAGAGTGATGGTGACAACTTAACGGTTGAACTTAATCGTTTTTAATTGCTCAAATTTATAGATAGTTTCGTTATTTATTAGGCTAAACAAGCCTTTCAGGAGAACGGCTCGCGGGCAGACAGCAAGTTATAATTCATTTAAGTGTTCGTTTTTCTGCGGCTCTCACATTTTTAATAAGCGTTTAGCTTTGCCATTTGTTATACGTTGAGCCTTCGGTAAAACGAGCTTAGGATACGTTCAGTATTGATAAAGGAGACAACCCATGGTTGCAAGAGTAACGATAGCGCCACAAGGCCCAGAACTTTCTGAGCTGGTGCAAGGATACTGGCGTACAGCAGAGTGGGGCATGACCCCGCAACAACGCCTGACTTTCCTGAAGCAACATATTGATCTTGGCATCACAACTGTTGATCACGCGGATATTTACGGTAACTACCAATGTGAAAAGTTGTTTGGTGAGGCGTTAGCGCTTGAACCAAGCCTTCGTGATGATATTCAAATCGTCACCAAGTGCGATATCAACCTATGTGGTGACCACACTCCAGATCGTAAGATCAATCACTATGACACCAGCGCGCAGCATATTTACCAATCAGTAAATAACTCATTAGAGCACTTAGGTGTTAACGATATCGATGTATTGTTGATTCACCGCCCTGACGTGTTAATGGATGCCGATGAAGTAGCAGAAGCGTTCGCAGAGCTACACAAAGTAGGTAAAGTTAAGCACTTCGGTGTTTCTAACTTTTCACCGCGTCAGTTCGAACTGCTTCAATCTCGACTCGGTAAGCCGTTAGTGACCAACCAAGTTGAAATCAACCCATTGAACTTCGAAGTGGCTCATGATGGCACGCTAGATCAACTGCAGATGAACCGCATTCGCCCGATGGCGTGGTCTTGTCTCGGTGGTGGTAGCATCTTCAGTGGTGATTCAGCGCAAGCGGTTCGCGTTCGTGATGAGCTAGAGGCGATTCGTCAAGAAGTCGGTGCAGACAGCATTGATCAAGTGATTTACGCTTGGGTTCGTCGTTTACCATCTAGTCCAATTGCAATTATTGGTTCTGGTAAGATTGAGCGTGTGAAGACGGCCGTTGATGCACTGAAAATCGAGCTGACGCGCGAACAGTGGTATCGCGTATGGGTGGCATCTAAAGGTCACGGTGTGCCATAGAAAGCAATTCGTATAGAAGTCAAAGCCAGCTAAGTAAGCTGGCTTTTTTGTGTTCGCCTAACATGTTTCTCCAAAACTGTGATTAAGGTGGAATAATTTTCAAAAACACTCATAATGCACTCTGTTTTTCACCAGTTGGATATTTCCATTGAGCACTTCAAAATTCTCTTCAATCGCCCTTAAACCAGAGCTTCTAAACACGTTAGATTCTCTTGGTTATACTGAAATGACGCCTATCCAAGCGTTAAGTCTTCCTACTATCCTAAATGGCAAGGACGTTATCGGTCAGGGTAAAACGGGTTCAGGTAAAACAGCTGCTTTCGGTTTAGGCGTGCTGCAGAACCTACGCGTTAAGCGTTTCCGTGTTCAGTCTTTAGTGTTATGTCCGACTCGTGAGCTTGCAGACCAAGTAGCAAAAGAGATTCGTACTCTTGCTCGTGGTATTCACAACATTAAAGTGCTGACACTATGTGGCGGTATGCCAATGGGCCCACAGATTGGTTCACTAGAGCATGGCGCACACATTCTTGTAGGCACACCTGGTCGTATTCTTGATCACCTAGAGAAAGGCCGCATTGACCTGTCTGAGCTGAACACACTTGTGTTAGATGAAGCGGATCGCATGCTAGAGATGGGTTTCCAAGACGCTTTGGATGCTGTGATTGAAGCGGCGCCAAAAGAACGCCAAACTCTGCTATTCAGTGCGACTTTCCCTAAACAGATCAAATCTGTTGCAGACCGCATTATGCGCAATCCAGAAATGGTGAAGGTTGAATCAACACACGATCACTCAAGCATCCAACAACACTTCTACAAGTTAGAAGGTTCTGAAGCTCGTGATGACGCTCTAGAGCTGCTGTTGTTGCATCACCAACCGGAGTCTGCGGTTGTGTTCTGTAACACTAAGAAAGAAGTGCAGAACGTAAACGATGAGCTAAGCCACCGCGGTTTCAGTGTTATCGAACTTCATGGTGACATGGAACAGCGTGAACGTGACCAAGCTTTGGTTCAGTTCTCAAACAAAACCATCTCGATTCTAGTGGCGACAGACGTTGCGGCTCGCGGTCTTGATGTTGATAACCTAGATGCTGTGTTCAACTTTGAATTGTCTCGCGACCCTGAAGTTCACGTACACCGTATTGGTCGTACTGGCCGTGCAGGAAGCAAAGGCGTAGCGATCAGCTTCTTTAGCGAAAAAGAGATGTACCGTGTTGCTCAAATTGATGAGTACATGGACATGCCAATCGAGCCATCTGAACTGCCAGCAAAACCAATTGCTAAGCCGTACTACTCAAACATGGTTACCATCCAAATTGATGGCGGTAAGAAAGCTAAGCTTCGTGCTGGTGATATTCTTGGCGCACTGACGGGCCAAGGCGGCATTGATGGTAAATCAGTAGGTAAGATCAATCTGTTTGCAATGCGTGCTTACGTAGCGGTAGAAAGATCTGTGGCTAAAAAAGCACTGAACAAAATCGAATCAGGTAAAATGAAGGGTCGTCAATTCCGCGCCCGAATCCTGAAGTAATTCGAGACTGAATCCCTTTGCTGCGATATGTCTAATTAACGACATTGCTAATTAATGGCATTGCAGTAAAGGGTGTTCCACAAAATGCCACTCAAGTTTCTTATCTTAGGTTTATCGACCTAGTCCTCTATACCAAAGCATTATTCATCGGGTCTTATCGAATAAAGATCGTTGATATGCTTTCCTTCGCTAAGATACCAAGTCATCGCTTCTTGTCGATTGTGAACCAATATCGTGATTGTGGTTATTGAACCATCGTCAAAATAACAAAGCTCATATTCTAAATCGCTTGGATGATCAGGAATAGCGGCCATAGCTTCCCTCCCAAATATCAATCATTTTAAATACGTCAACCCAACTCATTTATAGGGCTCGTATCACGTCAAATGAGTAATAAAATCAAGTTACATCACTGCCATTAATTATTTTTAGTTTAATCATTTGCCTAAATAGCTAGATTAGCAAGTTTGGGTCTCAATTTATCTCAAAGTTTTTACGACCACTGTTTATTAAGACTACTTTTATAAGAGCTAGAATTAGCGTTATAAAAACTGGGCTAACCTTAAAGGGATGAGTTAATCGGTTTGTGGCTTTGTTGAATGTCGTGAGAGGGTAGAATGAGAAAGTGCCGGTGGTTAGTTTTAGTGATCTGTTTTCTATTTACTGGGTGCGGGACCAAGTTCGCCTATAACAATATAGGTTGGTTTGTCGTTAGCTATATAGAAGATTTTGTTTCCCTCTCAAATAGCCAAGAATCAGAGCTTGAAGAGCGATTAGATATATTACAGAAATGGCATAAAGAAACTCAGCTACCTCTGTATATTTCGCAATTAGAAGCGATTCAAAACGTAGAACGGTCGGATATGAATCCCGCTTTTATTGTTGGCCAAAGTGAACAAACGAAAGAGCATATTCGCTCAATCGTCAATAAGTTCGCTCCAGATATTTACGCCTTGAGTATGCAGCTTAGCCCTAAGCAAGACAGGGAGTTTTTAAAGAACTTTCGTGAAAAGCAGCAAGACTATTATGAAGAAAGGTTGTCGTTGAACGATGACGATTCGAGAGAGCGATACCGAAGCAGAATAGAAGAGCGTGCAGAACGGTGGTTGGGTTCAGTATCGAAAGAACAAAAACAGATTATTTTGGCTTGGTCTAAAGAGTGGGTAAATACCAATAGCAGTTGGCGACAATATCAAAACAACATCTATGAAGAGCTAACGACGCTGATGGCAAAGAAGAGCGATCTGCATATTGTTCAGCCAATTATTATGAAGTTGCTTTTAAACAATGAAGCTTATTATCCTGCTGAACTTGAGCCGCAGCTTAACCAAAATATGGAAACATCAGCCAAGTTTTTAGTAGATATGGCCGCGACCAGCAGTAACAAGCAGTGGGCGTATTTTATGAATGAGTTAGAAAGCCTCAAAGGAACGTTGGAGTCATTGCAAGAGTAGAGCGTCCCTTTTAAAGGCTAGCGGTTATTGTCGAGCTAGCCTTTCATCCCACTTTAAGGTGAATTTCGGAACCTAACCCCTGTTGCTCATCAGTAGTTTTGGAATCGAACCTTTGGCTGTCTTCGATATTTTCTGCATCAATTGGAAGCTCGGCTGTTGAATACCGTGGTCACTCTGCAGCTCATCGATCATTAATAACCACAACCTTGCTGTCATTTCTGAATCGGCTAACGCTCTGTGGAAAGTACCGTCGTTGTCGATATTTTTGAAACGCACAAGGTCGCCTAGCTTATGAGTTGGTGCGTCTTGGATTAGACGACGAGCTATCAACATTGAGCAAGCGAACTGTCCATTGTAATCGCGACCAATATTATCTAATTCCGCATCAAGAAAGCGCTTATCAAATGAGGCATTGTGAGCGACAAGTTGGCTGTCTTGAATGAAGTCTGCAAACTCATCCATCACTTCACTACAACTGGCCGCTGTGCTTAACATACGGTTACTGATTCCGGTATAACCTTCAATGAATCCACTCACACGAAATCCCGGGTTCATGAGCTGCTGGAAGGTGTCGACGACTTCGCCGTTAACGAGTTTAACCGCACCGATCTCAATCGCTCGGTCGCCCATATTTGGTGATAAGCCTGTGGTCTCGAAATCGAGAACGATAACGGAATCTGCGGAGTTTGGAGCCATCGTGTTTCCTAATTGCTGTTTGGTAGTATCGCTTTGTATGGGGCGTTTGGTGTTGCTATGGGTAAATCAGTTATTTGCTATTGCTGATAGTAAGTTCAGTGTAACCCGTCGAATCGTCATGCTCTCTGTTGAAGGTCAAGGTATCGTAGCGGTGAACAATCAATTCAGCCGTGGTCGCGATAATCGTCCCTTCAAGCAAATGCCCACCAATTACATTGCCATTCTCATCAGCAACGGAGATATGAATATGCTGGTGGTTTGGGGTTAGCGTTGCCATCACCGAGACTATTTCGAACGGAGCTTGAACTAGCTTGGTGTTGTTGGCATTAGCTAAGCGAATATTGAGTTGAGAAACACATCCGACACAAGAAGCGATAGAGCCTGCCGAGATGTTGTGCGCTGTCACTAGCCTCTGGATCTCTAGCTTTAGGTCTTGGCCGCGGGTTAATCTCGTTGCGATAGGAGTGATCATCTTATTGCCTCAACGTTATATGTATTTCAAAGAACAAAACGAAGCCACATAGGGCTTCGTTTTATTTTCATTTTGGCTAACGCGACTTTTCTTTTGGTTAATGCAACTTTGCATTTTCTGTCGCTGAAATTACTTAGTCTTGTTGCTGTTCTCTTTTCTTCTTAGGAACGAAGTTCAATACTGAAATGGGTACTTCTTTGCGTGGTTCGAAACCTTCAACAACGCGACGTTCAATCAAGTGACCAAGACGCTTTTCAATAATGCACAGGTTTTTGAAGTTATCTTTTGATAGGAAAGAGATCGCTTCGCCAGATGCATCAGCACGGCCTGTACGACCAATACGGTGAACATAATCATCTGCTGGGAATGGCATGTCGTAGTTCACTACGCGGCTTAGGTTGTCGATATCGATACCACGAGCAGCAACACCCGTCGCGACTAAGTATTTTAGGCGACCTTTCTTAAAGTCAGCCAAGATTTTTTCACGAATCGCTTGGCTACGTCCACTGTGGAAAGCTTCCGCTTGAATACCACGTTTCTCAAGTTGAGCAACCAACTTAGCCGCGCCGTGCTTGGTTTCGATAAAGATAAGCGCTTGGTCCCAGTTACCTTCGGTAATCATGTGGCTCAATAGTGCTGACTTACGGTCTTTATCTACCGTTACCAACCATTGCTCAATGTTCGCTTTAGACGCATCAGTCTTGGCAATCGAAATCTCTTCCGCTTCACTGATTGCACTTTTCGCTAGTGCACGCACTGGCGTTGAAAGCGTTGCCGAGAACAGCAGGTTTTGGATGTCTTGTGGTAGACGCGCGATGATCTTGTTGATGTCTTCAATGAAACCCATGTCTAGCATGCGGTCAGCTTCATCTAGAACCAGTACTTCCACTTCATCAAAGTGAACGGCACGTTGTCCGTACATGTCGATCAAACGACCTGGTGTTGCCACAAGAATATCCACGCCTTCAATAAGACGATCTTTCTGGTGTTGGTAAGACACGCCACCGTACATCGCTAGTGATGTTAGGTTTAGGAACTTCGCGTACTTAGTGATGTTCTGTTCAACCTGAACTGCCAGCTCACGCGTTGGTGTCAGGATAACTGCGCGGATACGTTTTTTACGCTGCGTTTCACCTTTGCTTAGCATTTCTAAGATAGGGAGAACAAAGCTCGCAGTTTTACCTGTACCTGTTTGTGCTGCAGCAATAAGGTTCTTACCAGAAAGAACAATCGGAATTGCTTTTTCTTGAATAGAGGTTGGCTTTTCATAGCCTTGTTTTGCAACGGCTTTAACAATAGGTGAGCTTAATCCAAGCTTGGAAAATGGCATAAGTTTCTCGGTATGATTTGGCTAAATAGCGATGGAAAGGTTTAACAATCTTATACAAGGATAAGATTAATGGCGGCATTCTACCATGTTGCTTGTGTACCGCTAGTAACATAGACACTTTAGTTGGATAATACTGGCTCAATAGCACAACGATAAGGCAGGAATGTAGAGCAAATAGCAAATCCGGTGGAGGATTAATCTCCCACTTATTTTTGCCACTGAATATGCACGATCAGTGATTATTTTGTTTGCTAAAAGAGGTGTTTATAAATTAAGTTGGATCTTGATATTATTTATATCAACAGTTTCATACAGCATATTCCAACTTGAATGAGTAAATAGACCTCCCATTTGGGTTACAGCTATTCTCGTTCCTCTAGACGCTTAATTCGGATATCCATTGAACGACGCTAACTTACGTAGACTTCAGCAGCTTATTGCAAAGTATGAACTAGGTGAAGAGTATCACCTAACGATCGATGACCTAGAACACTCGCTATCGACTTCTCGTCGAAACACTTCGATCATTCTTAAATGCTTATCAGAATATCGCTGGATTTGTTGGATTCCGTCCAAAGGAAGAGGGAAGCTTAGCCAGTTTAGAATTTTGGTCAGCTTTCCCGAAGCATTAGAACAAGTGTTAGCGCTTCAGTTAGAACAAGGGTGCTTTAACGTTATTCCTCGTCTTCTAGAAAGCTATGGTGATGCTGCAATAAAGGCACTGACGCTAGCGACTGAAAAACATAGTCTGTTCAATCAACAACATGACCATTTGCTGATCACTCAATATCCGTGGGTCGATAACCTTGAGCCAGCAAAAACATACCGAACCGCAGAACATCACATCTTAAGAAGTCTATACAATACGTTACTCGTCCAAGACCATGAGGGAAATCCCCAAGCGAGCCTCGCGCACCATTGGAAGGTGGAAGGGCGATTTCTGCATTTTTGGTTGAGACCGAATGTGTTATTCCATGACGGTGAAACTTTAACGGCCAAAGATGTTGCTCAATGTTTGTTGCAGCTAAAAAATATCGAAGGGCCAGTACAGTCTTTATTTGATCAGGTCAGTGATGTTCAAGTGGTGGGTGATAAACAACTGACTATTGAGCTGACACACGCAAACCCAATGTTTCTCTATGCTTTGACTAGCCCACACTCGTCTATTTACCGCTGCAAGCGTACTTATTTTTCGAGCGGGCGCAGTGCCTATATCGGAACCGGACCTTTCTCATTAGACGATTGGAGCGAAGAGTGCTTGGTTCTTAAACGTCACCGAGGTTACTTTGCTCAAAATGCCTTGTTAGAACAGATAACGCTCACCGACATAGAAGGTTTGAATGATCACACCCTGAGTTTTAATCAATCTGGCGTAGCAGAAGAAACCACAATCAATGCACTTTCGTATCTTGCGGTTAATCGTAGAGAAAACTCGGGCATAACCCCTGAAGAACTCGACAGGTTGGTATCGTTTATCAAGTCCAGCAGTAAAGAGTTTGATGCTGATATGGTGACGGATGATCTGTCTTTCTCGCCGAGTAAATTAACATCCAGCAATCCCATTCCTATTTTGACGGGCACGGTTGTATTAACACGACCTAGAATGACGATTCCTTTACTTCAAGATATGGCGGACTGGCTGCAACAAACGATTGTAAAAACGGGTGTCGCTATTGAAGTTGTTGAGCTTACCAATATCAGTGACCCTAGCTCCATGAGTGAGTCGGCAGACTTGTTATTTATTGAAGAAGTTATCGAACAGCCAAAAGAGTATGGTCTTTACGATTGGCTACTTGCTTCATCTGGTCTTAGGTTCATTTTCAACAATTCGGAGATGAAGGCGCATTGCGAGAGAGTTAGAGCTGCTGTCAGTGGCGAGGACCCGATGAGCGACTTGAAAGAGATTGAAGGTTCGCTTTATCAACAGAAGTTACTTTGTCCGTTATTTCACGGCAAAGAGAAGGTTTTTAATAGTGTTGAGGTTCATGGGGTAGAGATTAACCAAACCGGTTATAGTGATTTTTATAAGCTTTGGATAGCTTCGAACGAGAAGTAATTAGTCCATTTTTAACCCCATTTCCCTATCTTTTAGTTTCTGTTCAAAATGAAAACATGCACGAATCGGCTATCACCCTTTCGTGTTTCTTTCTAATGCCAATCGCTATTATGGCTGGCTATGACTATCACAGTCATTTCCGGTCATCCCCCCAATGACAATTCCATTTATAATGTATTTCATTAGGATCTAATCGAATGAAACTTAAGCTTATTTCTATCGCACTTATAGCTGTTGGCCTTACGGCTTGTGGCGGAGGAGGCGGTGGTAGCAACACAAGTGCTCCTGCTCCTCAAACGAGAACCTTACAAGGTGTCGCCATTGACGGGTATATTTCCGGGGCGACCGCGTTTCTAGATATCAATTATAATGGCGTATTAGATGAAGGTGAGCCTAGCAGTGTCACGGACGATGAGGGCAGCTATGAGCTATCTTTGACGGGCTCTAACTCAGACTGTATGGATTACGCTCCAATCGTAGTGAACGTGCCAGTAGGCGCTATTGATGCAGACAGCCCAAACACACCGATTACTGAACCTTATCAGTTAATCTTTCCGCCAGTCATGACGGTGAGTTCTGAGCAAGAAATTAAGTCGACTACGCCACTGACAACTGTTTTATGGAATCAGATCCAAGCCGACTTGTATAAAGGTGGTTTAAACAGTTGCTCTGCTTTGAAGCAAGCCGTGAACACCCAAAATAGCATTATCCAAAATGTGAAAGAGCATGACTTCCGAATTGCGAACCGATACAACATCGCAGTAGAGGACTTGTATGGTGATTTCGTTAAAGATCAAAATACTGAGCTCTACGATTTAGCGCAGAAGATGATGCCTGCCATTAAAAAGTCGTATCAAGAGACCAAAGAGATTCAAAAAGAGAACCCGACAGCCCAGCAAGCTTATGTTGACTATTACTGGCAGCATTGGGATTACTCCAAGAAGAACGAAATTAATAAGTGGTATAAAGTTAAAACAGTGATGACTGCGGATAAGCTGATTGTCATTGAACATGAAGTTTCAGCTGACTTGCAGACAGAACTGGCGTTAAATAAGCATATTGAGCGTAATAGCCAAAAGAAAAATGGTTTGGAATATGACAAAGAAGCTTGGTTCTCATTGGATAGTGATGGAACGGAATATTCATGTTCGGTGAAAGAGACCATCAAGCAACAGATTTTACCTAACTCACTCGCGACCTTTGGTGTGTTGAACCGTGGTTGGTCTAAACAACCTGATTGGGACAGTTGTTCACGTCAAAATGTCGGTGCTGGATTCATGCAAACCTTGTCGGCAGATCTTGTCGGTGACTACAAAGATCAGTTTACCCAAGTACAAGCGAAATTTAATTTTGAGAATAACGCACCACATCCCGAGTGGGTTAATCTCGGTGATTCATTGGATAGAGTGTCGCGCAGCGACTTTGATGCACTCAACTACCTATCGGTAGATTTTAATGACAACAGTTCATATGGTTCTGACAGCTGGAACCGACATAAGTATGCGTTCATTGAAAATACACCGTTTGATTATACTCAGACGATAACGTCTAAATATTCTCAAGGGAACTGGACTAAAGGTTATTATTACCAGAATGGGACAAGTTTATTTGAGTGTTCAAATGATGGTGTGAATTGGTCAAAAGAGACTTGTAAGTAACGCTGCCGAAGTCGTGACTAAATAATTTTAGATACCTTTATGCAATAAAAAAATCCAGTGTCGACAAGGCACTGGATTTTTAGTTTTGGTTGATCGCGATCTAGCTTTGCTTTATCGAAAGCGCTTAAGCGATCTCAATCTTCTCAGCTTGGTTCTGCTCTACCATTGATAGTGCTAGCGCTTCTGCGGCCTTAATGCCGTCGATACCAGCAGACAGGATACCGCCTGCGTAGCCTGCACCTTCACCAGCCGGGAAGAAGCCCTTAAGGTTGATGCTTTGGAAGTCTTTGCCACGTTTGATGCATACAGGAGAAGACGTACGTGTCTCAACACCGGTAAGTAGGCCGTCTGGCGTAGAGAAACCTTTGATCTTCTTCTCGAACGCTGGGATTGCTTCACGAATCGCTTCGATAGCAAAATCAGGCAGCGCTTTTGAAATATCAGTCAGGTGGATACCCGGCGTGAATGACGGTTGTACTTCACCGATTGCACTTGGATCGCGACCTTTCAAGAAGTCACCGATTTTTTGAGCTGGTGCATCGTAGTTTTCACCACCAAGAACATAAGCGCCGCTTTCTAGTTCACGTTGTAAACGGATACCAGCCAGTGCGTCACCTGGGTAATCACGCTCTGGGTCGATACCTACAACGATCGCGCTGTTTGCGTTACGTTCTGCACGAGAGTATTGGCTCATGCCGTTCGTTACTACGCGGCCTTCTTCAGACGTTGCAGCAACCACAGTACCACCTGGGCACATACAGAAGCTGTATACAGTGCGGCCATTCTTACAGTGGTGAACGAGTTTGTAGTCCGCAGCACCTAGGATTGGGTTGCCTGCGTTCTTACCGAAACGAGCTTCATCGATCATCGATTGCTTGTGTTCGATACGGAAACCAACAGAGAAAGGCTTCGCTTCCATGTAAACGCCACGATCGTACAGCATTTCAAACGTGTCACGAGCACTGTGGCCAACAGCCAATACCACGTGACGAGATTTGATCTCTTCACCGTTAGAAAGCGTTAGGCCAGTGATTTGACCATCTTCCATATGAACGTCGTCAACACGAGTGCTGAAACGGATTTCGCCACCAAGTTCAATGATAGAAGCGCGCATCTTTTCGATCATGGTAACCAGTTTAAAGGTACCGATGTGCGGCTTACTTACGTATAGAATTTCTTCTGGTGCACCCGCAGCAACGAACTCTTCAATTACTTTACGGCCGTAGTGCTTTGGATCTTTAACTTGGCTGTACAGCTTACCGTCAGAGAAAGTACCTGCGCCGCCTTCACCAAACTGTACGTTTGATTCTGTGTTCAGCGTACGCTTACGCCAGAAACCAAAGGTATCTTTCGTACGCTCACGAACTTCTTTACCACGCTCAACGATGATTGGGTTGAAACCCATTTGAGCAAGCACTAGGCCAGCGAATAGACCACATGGGCCAAAACCGATAACCACAGGGCGCTCAGTTTGGTTCTCAACCGCTTTAGCAACAAACTTGTACTCCATATCAGGAGTCACTTTTACGTGCGGGTCGCTAATGAATTGTTCTAACAACTCAGCTTCGTTTTCAACGAGAACGTCAAGCGTGTAGATAAGTAAGATCTTTGATTTCTTACGAGCATCGTAGCCACGTTTAAAGATATTAAAAGAGAGTACCTGATCAGAGTTAATACCAAGTTTCGCTTCAATAGCGTCTTGAATAGCAGACTCTTCATGGTCTAGTGGGAGTTTAATTTCGGTTAAACGTATCATTTCGATGTCTCGTTTTTATAGGTGTCTTAGCTAGATCGTTTCTTAATACAGAGTTTGATGGAAACGCTGATGTTCAAAGAAGCGATAAGCTCACAATGGCGCGCATTTTACGAGAAATTGATTTATCTGTCATACTAATTTGGAAACATGGAGCAAATAGACACGATATTAGAGCCGTATGATGTTGAATTTTGCTTTGGGATGAGTATTATCCCCATTCTTCAATTTTGACTAACTTATAGAGCAGAGCATCATGGCATTTGTCGTAGGCGATAATTGTATTCAATGTAAATACACAGACTGTGTGGCAGTGTGCCCCGCAGATGCGTTCCATGAAGGCCCAAATTTCATGGTAATCAACCCAGTCGAATGTATTGATTGTGGCTTGTGTGTACCTGAATGTGATGCTCAAGCAATCTTCCAAGAAGACGAACTGCCAGAAGATCAAAAGATCTTCATCGAAGTGAACGCAGAGCTCGCTGAGATTTGGCCTGTGCAAACGGAAGTAAAAGCACCAATGGATGACGCTGAAAAGTGGAATGGTGTGTGTGATAAGTTGGCAATGCTAGAAAAGTAATTGTTGAAAAGAACTCAAATAAAAAGGCGTACTGATTTAATCAATACGCCTTTTTTAATATCTGAACACTGTCGATTGGCTAGTTAGCTTAGAGGTCTAGCAGTGCTGACGACGCATGTTGTCGAGAATAATGCCTGTCGCCATTGCAACGTTCAAAGACTCTGCGCCACCGAATGCTGGAATCGTAATCTTATCAGTCACGTATTTAGCCGCGTGTTCACGGATGCCGTGAGACTCACTGCCCATCAATAAAATGCCGTTAGCAGTAAACTCAGTCTTATGAACACTTTCGCCTTCTAAGAAAGCACCGTAAACCGGTAGGTTCGCTTGCTCTAAGTAAGCTGGTAAGTCTGTTTGGCTTACGTGTACGCGGCCAAAGCTGCCCATAGTCGCGCTGATCGTTTTAGGGTTGTATGGGTCTGCGCAATCGCTGCTCGCAACGATATGCTTGATGCCGTACCAGTCTGCTACGCGAATAATCGTACCTAGGTTGCCAGGGTCTGAAACGCCATCAAGCGCAATCATCAGTCCTGTTGCTTCTGGTAGTTCAAACGTTGGGATCTCAACAACCGCAATCGCTGCGTTGTTACTGACCAAAGTGCTCGCTTTGGTTAGATCATCCAGCGAGGCTTCAACACAATCAAACTCAATCAGTGAAGCATGATTTTCAGATAAGAAATCAGCGGTAGCAAAGACATTCTTCACCACTAAGTCACTATTGAACAGCTCAAGAACGTTCTTTTCACCTTGAACTAGAAACAGGCCGTGGGCTTTACGTTGTTTCTTTTGACCCAAAGCACGAAGGAGTTTTAATTGGTTTTTTGAAATCATGTTTTTATCCTAGATATAAGCCCGCGCATTATAGAGCAAAGGTTAGCGAACCAAAAGCGTGATAGCTCAATGCGATCCATATAAAAAGCAAAAGCGATCCACTTAAAAAAGAAAAGCGCACTAAATAGCGCGCTCTTATGGGATTTACTTACTTAAGTTAAGCTGAACTGACAGCCTAATACGGAGCAGGGTAGCGCTTAAAGACTGTGTTGATATCAGTCAGGATCTCTTCTGATAACGGTTTACTGAAAGCGGCTACGTTCTCTTTTAGCTGCTCCATGGTCGTTGCACCAATGATAGTGGACGTCACCCCATCAACTTGATTACACCAAGCCAATGCCAGTTGGCTTGGAGTGAACCCGTGAGCATTCGCCACTTCAACATAGCCTTTAACCGCTTCATTGGCAGATTCAGTATCACGAAAAATGCCTTTACGTTGCATGTAAGTCCAACGGCTGCCTTCCGGTCTTGCGCCATCGATGTACTTTCCACTCAACATGCCTGTAGCTAAAGGTGACCATGGCAGGTAAGCGACATCTTCATGCACACAGTTCTCAATCAGATATGGCCAGTCTTTTGCGTGCAGCAAGCTAAATTCATTCTGAATCGAAACCATACGTGGCAAATCGTGTTTCTCGCTCAGCTTGAGGTATGTGTTAATGCCCCAAGTAGAATCATCTGAAAGCCCGACATGGCGAATTTTCCCCGCCTTAATGCAGCTTGCCAGTGCTTGTAGGATTTCCAACATCTCAGCTTCATGCTGCTTTCGGTCAATATCACTGAATCGAATGTGATTCGGGAAATGCTTACCAAAGTGAGGCGTTGTACGATTTGGCCAATGAAGTTGGTAAAGGTCGATATAGTCTGTTTGTAGGCGTTTTAATGATGCGTCAACGGCTGCGATCACCGCTTCACCCGTTATCGGGCCGCCATCTCGAACCCAAGGAAGCCCTGGCCCGGCAATTTTGCTCGCAATGATCAACTCTTGTCGACGCTGTGGGTTACGCGATAACCAGTTACCAATGATCGCTTCTGTTTTTCCGTAGGTATCTGGAGAAGGTGGAACCGCGTACATCTCTGCAGTATCGATAAAGTTAATACCTTGGCTTAATGCGTATTCGATCTGTTGGTCGGCTTGCTGCTGCGTATTTTGTAGCCCCCAAGTCATGCTGCCAAGACAGATACGGGAAACGGGAATTTGACTACTTCCTAGCTTTGAATATTCCATTGAATTCGGGGTTCCTGTGGTTAGGTTCTCTGGTACTCGCATTATAGTTTTGAAAAGAGGGCGAGTGAGGAATGAAAACGAATATGAATTATTAGCACAAAATGACACGACAAGGTATGGCATCGGGGAGTTTAGTGAGTCATTTCTCAGCGCTGCAAGCTAGTGTGTGCAATGCGTGAAAATACATTCGCGAGAAACTATGAGCCAATTGGTGATCGAGAAGTGAAGAACAACAAGCAATGAGCGAAGGTTTAATGTTCAGCTTGTTTGGGAGTGGGGGAGAGGAGAACAGATCAAAAATAAAAAAAGCTCTACCGGATAGAGCGTAGAGCTTTTTTATAGGGGTCTTAATAGTGCTAGGTATTCATTGAGTTACGAGGTCGCGTTTGTGTCTAATCCACCCTGGATCTGCGCCTGTCTTAGAGCTTCCTGCCTTTGAACTTCTTTCTCAGTTAATACTGGTCGAAGCGTTTCCTCAGAGGCTTGAGGAGAGAAAATGAAATATTTATTAATCGTCATAACTGTGTCTCCGTGTAACGTATGACAGATTCTGCATCAAGGATAAATTGTGATCATCATCCACTTTGTACTTTTGTTAGGCTGAGAGCGGAGGGCGTAGAATGCGTACAAAGCGATCTCTTATCATCCGTATGCAATGTTGAACTGACGAAACCCTCTGTTTTCAAGTATAGGAAGCGCATCTAATTTCGCACAATAATGATTTAGAGCAATTACATACATGGTCAGGGGCGTAAGATGAAAACCCTCGCTACTGACTCTGTGCTCGTATTTATTTAACGATGTATCACTTATCGACATAATAATTAAGTCAGTAAATCAATTACTTAATCCATGGTGAGATGAATTATGGAAAAGCTTGTAGAACGTTTTCTGAATTACGTTACTTTTGATACCAAATCCGATCCTTCTAATCAGCAATGCCCAAGTTCACCGGGTCAAATTACCTTTGCTGAAGCCTTAAAGTTAGAATTGGTGGCATTAGACTTAGTTGATGTGTCTTTAGATGACAATGGATACTTGATGGCGAAACTGCCGTCGAATGTCGATTACGATGTGCCTGCGATTGGCTTTGTGGCGCACATGGATACCGCTCCTGACGCATCAGGCGCCAACGTGAAACCACAAGTGATTAAAGATTACCGAGGTGGAACGATTGAATTAGGGGAAAGTGGCGAGAGTTTGAACCCAAGCCAGTATCCAGATCTTGATTCTTTACATGGTCACGACCTGATTACGACTGACGGCACAACTCTGCTTGGTGCCGACAACAAAGCGGGCATCGCTGAAATCATCAGTGCAATTGCTTACCTGAAAGCGAATCCAGACATCAAACACGGCGACATCTGCATTGGTTTCACGCCGGATGAAGAGATTGGTCGCGGTGCGAACCTGTTTGACGTTGAAAAATTTGGCGCCGAGTGGGCGTACACCATCGATGGTGGCCCAGTAGGGGAGTTGGAATTTGAGAACTTCAATGCCACGAGCGCCGATGTTATCTGTCATGGCGTGAACGTTCACCCGGGCACCGCAAAAGATAAAATGGTGAACTCGATGAACATTGCAGCGCAATTCCAATTGATGATGCCTGCGCAAGAAACACCAGAGTGCACAGAAGGTTATGAAGGCTTCTACCACCTGAAATCGGCGGAAATGGGTGTGGCTCGCTCTGAACTGGGATACATCATCCGTGATTTTGAACGTGAGGGTGTAGAAGCGCGTAAAGCATTCATGCAGCAGAAAGTCGATGAGCTGAATGAGCGCCTTGAGAAAGGCCGTGTTGAGCTGGTGCTAACCGATAGCTACTTCAACATGAAAGAGATGGTTGAACCGCATCAACATATTATTGAATTGGCCAAGCAGGCGATGATTGAGTGCAATGTCGAGCCAATGGTTAAACCAATCCGAGGTGGTACAGACGGTGCTCGCTTATCTTTCATGGGGCTACCATGTCCGAATATCTTTACTGGCGGTTACAACTTCCACGGTATTCATGAGTTCATTACCATTCAAGGCATGGAGCAAGCGGTAAAAGTGATTGTTGAACTGTCACAACGTACAGCAACGCATTACCAAAAATAGAACATCAGAGCGTTATATCTCTTTGTATTTTTGAGAGTATTCAATAATACTCTCTTTAAGCATAAGGGAGTACGCGATGAAAAAGTTAGTTTTACTTTGCACCCACTTAGCCGTGGGTGCTGTTGGTTTTGGGCTAGGTGTTTACGCATTGCCTATCTTGATTGAGCCTGATTCTCCTTCCTCAAGTTCTGTTGAAGCGATCAGTGAGCAGGCTATCTACACGGGCGAGTTCACTAAAGATCGACAAGACAGTGACTTCTTGCACTGGGGAGAAGGCATCGTCTCAGTATCCGAAAGTGCGATCGCTTTTGAAGGTGAATTGGCGCCGGGACCTGATTACAAGGTTTATCTCTCGCCTAAGTTCATTGAAACCGAGCACGCTTTCAATGACAGCAAGAACGAGTTATTGAGAGTCGGAGATGTGAAAACATTCGACCGCTTTATGGTTGAGCTTCCCGAAGGTACTGATCTTAATCGATTTAATACGGTTGTGATTTGGTGTGAAACTTTTGGTCAATTTATTACTTCTGCCAAGATAAAATGATAGCCTTAGCTAGGCTAATACCAGATTGTAAACGAGCGCTCAGGAGTTGAGCGCTTTTTCATAGAAAAGATATTAGCGGCTTTCTTGTAGAGCTAACCGTTGTAAAGCTAACTGTTGTAATGCTAAGGAATAAGTAATGGAAAAGTTGTGGCAAGTAATTGATTTTCTACTCGCTCATAAGTTTATTTTTAGTGCGTTGATTATCACTCTTATATTAATCATTCGCCGAATCACCTTATCTCAAATAAGAGGTGATGTTGCTTTCCTTAGTGAAGACCAACGTAACTGGATGTCACGAACCAAAAACGGCACATTCGCGATTATTGTTGTAACGTTATTTGTGTTGTGGAAATCCGAAATCAGCGAGTTTGCGCTATCTGTCACGGCCATTGCTGTTGCGATAGTAGTGGCTTCAAAAGAGATCATTTTGTGTTTCACCGGTTCTATTCAGCGTGCGAGTTCTCGCTCATTTAGAATCGGCGACTGGATCGAAGTGGGTAAAATAAGCGGTGAGGTGATTGAGCACAATTTGATGGCGACTGTGATTCAAGAAATCGATTTGTATCATGGGCAATATCACTTCACTGGTAAGACAGCCACGCTGCCTAATAGTATGTTCTTCACCTATCCGGTAAAGAACCTCAACTTTATGAAGCGCTATGTTTATCATAACTTTTTTGTGACGGTGAAAGACTTTGTAAACCTATACCCTATGGTGCCGGGTCTTATTGTGAAAATTGAAGAGCATTGCGAAGAGTTTATCGATGTTGCTCGCCGTTACAACGGTGTGATCGAAAAGCACGCTGGTGTTGACCTTCCGGGTTCTGAGCCTCACATCCATATCACAAGCAGTTCGACAGGTGAGCAAGAAGTCCATTTTATGATTTTCTGTCCAACCGAGAAGGCGGTTTATCTAGAGCAAGAGATTCGTAAAGATTTCATGGAAGCATACGCTGAAGCATTTCCTGTCAGTGCTTAATCCTGCAGTCCGCTGAGCCCCAAACAAAAGAAAGCCGAGAGCGATAATATCGACTCTCGGCTTTTTTGTTCTAACTATCTGTTCGTTTAATCTAGGTCAGCCAGTGGCAACCAATCGACTTTTACGCCTGCTTGTTCAAACATATCTTGGCTCACTTTAATCTTGTCACCCCAGCGAGAAAGGAAATCTTCACTTTGCTCTGGGCAGTGAACCGCAGAAATACCGGTTTGGATGATTTTCGCTGCGCAGTTTGGGCAAGGGAAGTGAGTCACCCAGATTTCACAGCTGTCCAAATCACGCTTGGCGAATAAGATCGCATTTTCTTCAGCGTGAAGTGTCTTGAGGTACTTCATCTCTCTGTCATCAGTATCCGCACTATCAGACACGCCATGTGGGTAGCCATTAAAACCAACAGAAACAATGCGGTTGTGCTTAGTGATTACGGCGCCGACTTGAGTTGAAGGATCTTTACTCCAAGAACCGACCAATTCCGCCATTTGATAGAAACGTTTAGCCCATTTTGAAATCATGAGAATTCCTTAACAATTAAATGTGAATGCTTATCTGTCTGACAATACATTATGTTAGACAATATCCATAGAGAACAAAAGCTGAGAGATTGATTTACTTAGGAATTGTAGCGTGTTTGTAATCACTTTATAAGCACTTGGTTTCAATTAACATATTGATACACTTTGGCCAGTTATAATTGATATTCCTCGGACATTTGAAGCAATTGTGTTACGTAACTTTTATGCTGTTCAATTTCTCATAAGTGACGGTATAACCATGCGTAAAAAGTTAATCCTTACGGCTCTTGCAAGCTCTCTTATTCTTGCTGGATGTGGGCAAGATGCTCAGAATGCCAAGCAAGCGCCTTTACCTCTCGTAGCTGTACAGGATGTTAGCGTCGTTTCTCACCAACAAAGTAAGTCGTACATCGGTCGTATTGAAGCCGTTGAAGACACGGCAATTACTGCACAAGTTTCTGGCTACCTGCAAAGCCGCCATTTCAAAGAAGGCCAAATGGTCGAGAAGGGGCAATTGCTTTACTCAATTGAGCCTTCATCATTTGAAGCAGAAGTAGCAAGCGCGAAAGCGGCTGTTGCTCAAGCGAATGCCAACCTTAAAAAAGCCGAACTTGATTTCAATCGTGGTAAGAACCTACTTCCTAAGGGCAGTATTTCTCAATCTGAATTTGATGCATTAACGGCAAACCTATTAGGTTCTCAAGCACAGTTAGAAGCAAGCCAAGCTCAGTTAAACGCCGCGAATGTCCAACTTTCTCACACCAAAATTATCGCGCCTTTCTCTGGAAGAATCAGTGACACTAAAGTAAGTAAAGGTGACCTAGTTTCACCGTCTTCAGGTGTTCTGACAACTTTGGTTAGCCTAGACCCAATCCATGCATCGTTCAGCATCAGTGAGCGTGAGCGTATTGAGCTGGGTATGGACCGCATCGAAGGCGATGGCAGCAGCGACTCTGCAGGTGTTGAAGTTCAGATCATGCTTGAGAACGGTGAAGCGTTCGAACATCTAGGTCAGCTTGACTTCTTGGGCAACCGTATCAACCTTAATACTGGTACGATCGCGATGCGTGCGATTGCTGATAACCCGAATCAGCAACTACTTCCAGGCCAACACGTTCGCGTTGATCTACGTGAAAAACAACCTATTGATGTTGTGACTATTCCTCGTCGTGCAGTGCAAACCGACCTCGAAGGCGACTTCGTGATGGTATTAGTTGAAGGAGAAGCCGAACCCGTTGCTGAGCGCAGAAACATCGAAATGGGTCGTCAGGTTGAAGGTGGTGTGATTGTTCATTCCGGTCTGGAGAAGAATGACGCAGTCATCACTCAAGGCCTACAGCGTGTACGTAATGGTATGTCTGTTCGTATTCAAGCTTCTGCTGAACAAGCTGAGTAAGGGGGCTATTTATGTTGAGTCGTTTCTTTATTCAAAGGCCTAAGTTTGCCCTTGTTATATCCATCATATTAACGCTGGCGGGTGCGATTTCTCTCGCTATCTTGCCGGTGGCTGAATATCCAAAAATTAGCCCACCGTCGGTCAGTGTGTCTGCATTCTATACGGGCGCAAGTGCTGAAGTGGTGGAGCAGGCGATAGCCGACCCCATAGAAACGTCGGTTAACGGCGTAGAAGATATGATCTACATGTCCTCTAAAAGTGCTAACGATGGTTCATACAACCTTAACGTGACCTTTGATGTCGGTACTGATGCTGATATGGCTCAGGTCAACGTGCAGAACCGTGTTGCTCAGATCGAATCGAAACTTCCACAAGAAGTAAGAATGGTGGGTGTAACGGTCAAGAAGCGTTCTCCTGACTTGCTGATGGTATTGAACTTCTACTCGCCGAACGGAGAGTATGACGATCAATTCTTGATCAACTACGTGAACTTGAACATTAAAGACCAATTGGCCCGTGTAAAGGGTATCAGTGAAGTTAACGTATTGGGTGGTGGCGAATACGCGATGCGTGTTTGGTTAGACCCTGAGAAAATGGCTAACCTCAATATAACCACCTCTGATGTGAATCGCGCCTTGGCTGAACAGAACGTTCAGGTAGCGGCTGGTCGTATTGGTGCTGCACCTTACAACAACGCACAAGAAGTGCAGTTCAACTTGGTAACCAAAGGCCGACTAGAAACGGCTGATGAGTTTGAAAATGTTGTACTTCGTGCAAACCAAGATGGTTCAACGGTTTATTTAAAAGACGTTTCACGCGTTGAGCTTGGTAAAAAGTTCTACGATGGCAATGGTAAATACCGTGGTCAAGACGCTTCAATCGTAACGTTGTCACTTCAATCAGACGCTAACGCGCTGGAAAGTGGTAAAGCGGTGATGGCGATGCTGGATAATTTAGGCAAAAATTTCCCTGAAGGCGTTGCTTATGAGGCGAGTTATGACACGACACTCTTCGTTGCAGAGTCGATCAAAGGCGTAGTAAAAACGCTAATTGAAGCGATATTACTGGTTATCGCGGTAACGTATCTGTTCTTAGGTAGTGCGCGTGCGACTTTGATTCCGGTGGTTGCGATTCCTGTATCTTTGATTGGTACTTTTGCGGTCATGCAGATGACAGGCTTTACCATCAACACGGTGACTCTATTTGGTTTGATATTGGCGATTGGTATCGTAGTAGATGATGCGATCTTGGTTATTGAAAACGTTGATACCACGATGGCCAAAGACCCAACGATCTCACCGCGTAAAGCAACGCTTATCGCAATGAAGGAAGTAACGGGTCCGATTGTTACTTCGACGTTGGTACTGTTAGCGGTATTCATTCCAGTAGCTATGCTGCCAGGTATTACCGGTATCATGTATCGTCAGTTTGCTCTAACTATCTGTATCGCTGTTGTTATCTCTTCTATTAATGCTCTAACACTGTCACCTGCATTGTGTTCATTAGTTCTTAAGCAGGGCGGTGGTAATACGGCTCGTTGGTACCAAGCGTTTAACCGTGGTCTTGAATCAGTAACCAACAAATACGGTCAAATTGCAGGCTTCCTTGTGAAAAAGGGTGTTCTGCTGTTTACCTTCTTCGTTGTGGCGCTAGCAGCGGTAACTTACTTCGCGAAAACCACGTCTACGGCGTTCGTACCTCAAGAAGATAAGGGTATTTTACTGGTTAACGTTCAACTTCCGGATGCGGCTTCACTGTCTCGTACCGAGGATGTGACGAAGCAGTTGTTAGAGATGGTTGAACAAGAGCCTGGCGTTGACGGTGTAACACTGGTTAACGGCTATGCATTCATGACGGGCGCTTCTGCGTCGAATGGTGCGTCAATGTTCATCAAGCTTCACGATTGGGACATGCGTAATGCACTGGATGGTCAACACTCTGCTCAGGCTATCTCACAGCGTATTAATGGTCGTGCTGCGACTGAACTTCCTCAAGCTGTCGTGTTTGCGATGGGGCCTCCTGCAGTTCCGGGCATGGGGGCCGCGTCTGGTTTCGAGTTTGTACTTGAAGATACGCTAGGCCGAAGCCGTACTGATCTTGCTATGGTGATGAATGACGTGATAGCTGAGGCGAGCAAACAGCCTGAGATTTCACACACATTCAGTACTTTCCGTGCGAACGTACCTCACTACTATGTCGATATTGACCGTGAGAAAGCGCAGCAATTAGGTATTCCGTTGTCGGAAATTTTCCAAACACTACAAGGTAACCTTGGTTCGTTGTACGTGAACGACTTCACCATGTTTGGTAAGAACTTCCGCGTAACCATGCAAGCTGACAGTGAACACCGTAGCAGCATGGACGACCTACAACGATTCCACGTTCGTTCGTCTAATGGCGAGATGATCCCGTTAAGCACATTGGTGACTTACGACCAGATCTTTGAACCAGATGTAGCATGGCGTTACAACATGTACCGCAGTGCCGTGATTCAAGGTCAACCTGCAGAAGGTTACTCAAGTGGTGATGCGATTGCGGCAATGGAACGCGTAGCTGCAGAAGTATTGCCTCAGGGGTATCAGTACGAATGGACAGGCATGGCTTACCAAGAAGTACTAGCAGGTAACCAAGCGATCTTTGCTTTCGCACTGGCTCTGATCTTCATCTACCTGTTTATGGTGGCTCAATACGAGAGTTGGACAATTCCGATTGCGATTATCCTCGTGGTACCTGTCGCAACCTTAGGCTCCTTCTTGGCATTGAATCTAACGGGCACTCCGCTGAACCTTTATGCACAAATAGGTTTGGTTCTCTTGATAGCCTTGGCCGCGAAGAACGCAATCTTGATTGTGGAATTCGCAAAGGTAGAGCGTGAAGAGAAAGACGCACCGATTGAAGATGCGGCGGTGAAGGGCGGTACTTTACGTTTCCGTGCTGTGAACATGACGTCTTGGTCGTTCATCTTAGGTATCTTCCCGCTTATCTTTGCTGCGGGCGCAGGTCACGTGAGTCAGAACTCTTTGGGTATTTCACTGATCGGCGGCCTGTTATGTGTGTTACTGGCGGGTACGTTCCTAATCCCTGGCTTCTACGCATTCGTGCAACGTAAGCGTGAGAAAGCACACGGTGGTAATACCAAGCTGGTTCCGCTTGATGACGAATAGGGGATTGAGTGTCTTGTAAGATTCGTCTCTTACAAGACCAACCCTCGGAAAACTAATTCCTTGTAACAACTAAGGTTTAGCATTGCGCTAAGCCTTTTTTTATTCCACTTATGAATAAAAACGCCTTTTATATAAACAAATGTTTGTCATGTGATAGAGCTAACACTCTAATTTGGGTTTTGTAATAAAATGATGTTTTATTGGTAAGTATATGTTTAATATGATTTTAACAAGGTTCAGCTAACGGTTGTATGCTCGAAAACATTTGCACAATAGTGTGAAGTGTTTCAAAATTACGAAGTTATATTGAAATTTTTTGTGCATTGAGGTTCTTATGAAAGTCATTGATTTATTTAAACACCGAGGCGATAGCATGTCTTCGCAACACTCAGAGTTTATGCAATGGATGTCTCCAGCTCTTAGAGATTACTGGGGCGACTTTCTTAATCGTACGCAAAATAGCCATTTCTTTGCGTGGGTTCGTGATCACCACAAACCTGCTGTCAATGAAGATGCACCAGAGATGCCGGTGGAACAGCCGATCGTACTTAAGCCAGAAGCACAACTTGTGTTTGATGAGCTTAATCAACAGATCGGTGAAGTCATCCATACTGGCGACTGGATCAATGTAAGTCAAGACCGTATTAACCAGTTCGGCCTTGTTACTGAAGATATGCAGTGGATTCACACTGAGCCTGAAAAAGCGGAAACAGACTCTCCGTTCAAAACAACCATCGCACATGGTTTTTTAACTTTATCTCTGCTTCCTCGATTGACTGACAGTGTTGACCCTGACAAGTCTCAATTCCCAACAGCGAAGATGGTCGTAAACATTGGTCTTAACCAAGTACGTTTCCCATACCCTGTTAAATCGGGCTGTAATGTTCGTGCTAAAAGTACGCTAACAAAAGTAACGCCAATTAAGAAAGGCCTAGAGATTGAACGCGAAATTCGCGTCGAAATCGAAGGTATTCGTCGTCCTGGCGCTGTGATCGTTTCAGTGATTCAACTTCACTTCTAAACGAACCATATAGATTCCAAAAAAAAGAGAGAGCTTAATGCTCTCTCTTTTTTTTCATAAGATAAAACTCACTCACTTATTTAATGCGAGTGTAGCCGTACTCTTCGATAAGGTCTTGCCCTTGCTTTGACTTCACGAACTTGATGAAGTCTTTGCTCTCGTCAGAAACTGAGTCTGTCTTGTGCAGCAACAAGAATGGGCGAGCCAATTCATAGCTGTGGTTAGCAATGTTCTTAGATGTTGGCTCTACGCCTTCAAATGTAATTGCTTTAATCGAACGGTCGATTGAACCAACAGAGATAAAACCAATCGCGTGTGGGTTATGGTTAACAATCGTTTTAACCATGCTGTTGCTGTTTACAACCAAGTTATTTGGGTTGATGTCAGACACTAGACGGTCATTAATGATCTTCGTTAAACCAAGCAAGCTTTCGAAGCTATAGCGTGAGCCAGAAGACGCTTCGCGAGTGACAATTGCGATAGGCTGATCTGCGCCACCCACAGCTTTCCAGTTCGTAATTTTGCCTTTGTAGATATCGAACAGCTGCTCACGTGTAACGTTGCTTACAGCGTTTGAGCGGTTAGTTACTACAGCTAGGCCGTCAAAGGCAATTGGAAATACCTTCAACTTCTCGTCTTGTTCGCGGTCGGTTAAATAACGCGAGCTCATACCGATGTCAGAGACACCTTTATTAACCATGGTAATACCTGCTGTAGAACCAATGCCCTGAACCGCAATATAGTTATCAGGGTGAGTCTTGTTGTACTCCTCAGCTAATACATCCATCACTCGTGATACTGAAGTGGAGCCCGAAATAGTGGTTTCTTGTGCTAAAGCAGCATGAGAAGACAGGGCTAAGGATAAAAGAGAGGCAAGCGCGACTCGTAACATAAACAACTCCTAGTTAATAACATTTGTCGCATATGATAGGTCGGTTATATGACACTTTTGTGAAATTCCATACTCTCGATGTATAGCTGTTCGCTTGATGAGTCGTAGCTTTCTGGGTTTCCGAAAGCAAGATTCGTTTCTGGGAGCAGGGCAGGTATTTTGATTACGCTTGTTCGCTAAAATGTTTGTTGAGTCCTAAGCTAAGTAGAGGAATTCACTACTTAGAAGTTTCTATGAAGTTACAAGGGGTGTTATGTCCGTCATTCATATCGAGCTGAATCGTCTTTTAATTGGGGCCGAGAGGCTCTGTACATCTCGAAATCGAAGTTTACCTGTCGAGCTAGGCAAATCCCTATATGAAGAGTGTGAGGGTGGTGTGCTGTTTTCTCAGGCGCATTATCTACTCGACTCATCTCACAGTGATTATACAAACGAGATCGTCTGCGTGACTTTTGATGAGTCGCTGTCTTGTTGGTTAGTGATGGTGCCGCTTGAAGGGGATGTCGAAACCGACTCTGTGAATTGGGGGCCGTATCCGTACCTTCCTAAATCGAAGGATCTTGATGCTATTTTGGCGGAAATAGAAAAAGACCCTAAATCGTACTTCTGGTCATAGTCACTCTGTTTTCACGTTTGCTGGTGGCCTGCTCGCAAAGCTGAATCAATGAGTATCAAAACTCAACCACTGAATCCCAAAGCCAAATCATCTCATCCCACACCCAAGTGGCTTAATATTGAAGCCACTTGGTTTACACCAGTTCCCAACTAAGACGTCCACATCAATCTATCGCTTTGTTTCTTTAAACTTGCGGCTTTACGCTCTGCAGTTGTGCTTGTGCCACTAGCGATCGGAAGTCTTTTGGTGTTTTTCCGTGATACGTTTTAAAGGCCGTGCTGAAGTGAGCGGCACTTTTAAAGCCTGACTCATACGCGATTTGAGTGATCGACTTATCCGATGTTCTTAGCTGAGTGGCTGCATGAGCAATACGTTTTATCTTTAATAAGTTTGAGAACGACAGATCTTCAGCCGATAAGCGACGTTTAAGTGTAGCCGGTGACATTCCCATGTAACTGGCGAGCGTATCCAAAGAGATATTGTTTTCAATGTTTTGCTCGATGTAATGAATGACTCTTTGGGTCACGGTTAACCTTGAAGCTCGAGCAATAATAGCCAATAGAGCTGGGTACTGTTCCACCATCAAAGACAGCAAACTTAAGCCTAATTGAGTGAGTGCGTAGTCATTCTGAGAAGAAGAGTTGGCCAGTGACATGATGAGATCTTTCAACTGACAGAGCTCAGTATCCGTTTGATTGAACTTAATGTACTTGTCTGGGATTCGAGCGGACTCTAAATCGCTGAACTGATTAATGAACTTTTGAAAGATAGCCAAATCAAAATCTAAGCAGGTTGCGCTGAATTCGCCATTTTCAGTGTTAACCGTGATGTCTTTAATCTGACCAGAATTGTAAAGGGTGAAATCTCCCGCTTGCAACGAGGCTTGAGTACCATTGGGCAACACAAAAGAAATGCTGCCTTTCGACACTATAAAGATACCGTTTTTAGAAGCAGGATAACGTTCTCGTCTCCTGGGAATGAAGTTTCTGAACTGAGTAACTGTGATTGATGACATAGTGAGCTTCTTTGACGTTGTAAATTGATTGCTTATTGATTGTTTTTTTTAAGTATTGTTTAAGCATGAGACATTTACAAAAAAGGCGCTAATAATTAGCGCCTTTAGAAGTGAACCTTTGAAGCTTTTGACCTTGATAGCTTTGACCTTGATAGCTTTGACCTTGAAAGCTGTAGCTGTTAAAGCCTTTAAGCTTCGGTTTCGTTTGTCGTTTCAGGCTCGCTAGGCAAGTCCGCAAATACTTGAGTAGGTTTTGCTACTAAGTTACGGTTTTCCTGATTAACTTCAGAGAGAACTACTTCTAAAACGTCTCCCAGTTTGTATACCATTTCTTTATCGATAGATACAGTACCCATATCACCGTTGCACTCTATTCTTTCTTTATTATTAAGAATGAGAGATCCAGGGATAAATGCAGCAGCACCATTTTCAAGTAAACGTACACGCATACCTGCACGGTTAATATCGAAAATCTCAGCTTGGAAACGAGTTTCTTCTGCTGGAGCATTGGCTAGAGTGCGAGCATACAACCAATCGCCAACATTACGCTCAGCCATGCCGTGGTGACGGCGGTGCAGGGCAAGTTCATCACCGATAGTTTCATCTGGTGTTTGAATTGGCGCTTTACCTAAGATGTGTGCTTTAAGCATACGGTGGTTAATCATGTCGCCATATTTACGAATTGGAGAAGTCCAAGTTGCGTAAATATCTAATCCCATCGCGTAGTGCGGTGCAGGCTCATTGCTGATCTCGCTATACGCTTGGAATTTACGAATACGGTTGTCGTAGTAGCTGTTATCTAAAGAACCTAACCAACGACGTAGAGTAGCAAAACCTTCTAGAGAAATGATTTGCTCTTCAGTGAACGGCGTTTCCGCTTGCGGGTTTACCAGTTCAAGAACGTCGGAGATTTTCTCAGCCTTGAAACCAGAATGGCAGTTAAACACACCTTGGTTGAAGCTCTCTTTTAGTACTCGGCCCGCACAGATGTTCGCGCTGATCATTGATTCTTCAACCAGCTTGTTTGCGCTACGACGCATGTCAGCGTGGATAGCGACAACATCGTTATCTTCGCTCAGTTCAAAGCGGTAGTCAGGGCGATCTGGGAACACAACAGAGTTTGCTGAGCGCCATGCTGAACGTGCTTGAGCAAATTGGTGAAGATCAGAAACAATTGCAGCAATCTCTTCTGATGGTTGCCATTTCTCTGATGCACCTGTTTCTAGCCAGTCTGATACGTTGTCGTAAGCAAGACGAGCATGAGATTTGATGTTTGCAGCGAAGAAGTTAATGTCATCACCGATAACGCCACCTTTAGATACCGTTACTGTGCAGCAAAGTGCAGGACGAACTTCGTTCTCGATCAGTGAACATAGGTTGTCAGCAAGATCACGAGGCAACATTGGGATGTTGCGACCAGGAAGGTAGATAGTGAAACCGCGCTCGCGTGCCACTTTATCCATCGCATCATCTGGAGAGATGTAAGCCGTTGGATCAGCAATTGCGATAGTCAGTTCAAAATCACCGTTCTCTTTCTTCTTCGCGTAAAGCGCGTCATCCATATCTTTTGTGCTTTCGCCATCGATAGTCACAAAAGGGACGTGCGTCATGTCTACACGTTCAAGATCGGCGTCATCGTTGATTAGCCAGTTGTCGATGCCTTCAGGCTCGCTGTTTGGTAGATCGTTTTGTGCCAGCGTTACCCACCAAGGTGCAATCTTGTCGTCAGCGTCTGTGATTTTCTCAGAGATCTGAGCCAAGAAACCATTGTCACCTTTTAATGGGTGTTGAACGATATGAGCAACAACCCAGTCACCTTCTTTAAGCGTTTCAGGGTTTAGACCCTTCATTGCTTTCGCTTTAAGTTGCAGTTTTTTGAGCTGCGGGTGATCAGGAACAACGTTCAATCGGCCTTTGAAAAGCTTAACTCGTGCAATAAAGCGAGTAAGACCTTGTTCAACCAATTCCTCAGGCTCTGCTACTTCGCGCTCTTTCTCTGTGCGAATGATGGCAATCACCTTGTCACCGTGCACACATTTCTTCATGTACGGAGGCGGGATAAAGAAGCTTGTTTTGCTATCAACTTCGAGAAAACCAAAACCTTTTTCAGTGGCTTTGATGGTACCTTCCTTTTTAGGGAGGGTTTCTTGGATTTGCTGCTTGAGCTGAGCGAGTAGAGGATTATCTTGAAACATTTTGACTTTTATCTATCGAGGACAATTGAGCACACTATAATCATTGCGAGGCTTGATTACTACTTAAAGGCGAAGTGAGCGTTAATTAATTGCCCTCTTATTTAACTAGGTCAATTTGCTAGGAGATGGGTGCTGTGACGAGATATTCATCAAGTTTTGACGATATGATAACCAGTATTGATGTAAAAGCGAAAAATATGTGATGTATTTCAATTTTTTCTGGATTTTTTTATGCATTTAGGGAATAATCCGCCTCCCTTAGACGTCCCTAATGGCTTGAAGTGTTTTATTACTGCTTCGTAACTCTGAATGGAATCAGTATCTGATTGGATCAGTATTGGAATTGATAGAGCTCCCGGGACCTTTTGTTTACTTATATATAGTGGGATCCCAATGTCCGAATCTGTAATTCAATTTAATGAATTAGCCCTAAACGATAACATTCTTTCAGCTCTTGATAGCATGGGTTTCGTTTCTCCGACTCCAATCCAAGCAGCAGCTATTCCTCTTCTTCTTGAAGGCCGTGACGCACTAGGTAAAGCACAGACTGGTACTGGTAAAACAGCAGCATTCTCTCTGCCTTTACTTAACAAAATCAACCTGAACCAACACAAACCACAAGCAATCATCATGGCTCCTACTCGTGAGCTAGCGATTCAAGTTGCTGCGGAAATCAAAAACCTTGGCCGTGATATCAAAGGTCTTAAAGTTATTGAAATCTACGGTGGTGCTTCAATTGTTGACCAAATGCGTGCTCTAAGCCGCGGTGCTCACATTGTTGTTGGTACTCCAGGTCGTGTTAAAGACTTACTAACTCGTGACCGTCTACACCTAGATGAAGCACACACATTTGTTCTTGATGAAGCAGATGAAATGCTGAAAATGGGCTTCGTAGATGACGTTACTTGGATCCTAGAGCAAGCTCCAGAATCTGCACAACGTGTACTTTTCTCTGCAACTATGCCTCCAATGGTTAAGACTATTGTTGACCGTTACCTACGTAACCCGGCTAAAGTTGACGTTGCTGGTACTAACCACACAGTTGATAAAGTAGCGCAGAACTTCTGGGTTGTTAAAGGCGTAGAAAAAGACGAAGCAATGTCTCGTCTTCTAGAAACCGAAGAAACTGACGCGTCAATCGTATTCGTACGTACTCGTCAAGACACTGAGCGTCTAGCTGATTGGCTATCTGCACGTGGCTTCAAAGCTGCTGCACTGCACGGTGATATTCCTCAGTCTCTACGTGAGCGTACTGTTGATCACATCAAACAAGGTGTTATCGACATCCTAGTTGCAACTGACGTTGTAGCTCGTGGTCTTGATGTTCCACGTATCACTCACGTATTCAACTACGACATCCCATTCGATGTTGAATCTTACATCCACCGTATTGGTCGTACTGGCCGTGCTGGACGTAAAGGTAAAGCGATCCTACTAGTTCGCACTAACCAAATTCGCATGCTTCGCACAATCGAGCGTGTAACTAAGTCTCAAATGGAAGAAATCCAACTTCCTCTACGTGACCAAGTTGCTGCTGCACGTGTTGCTAAGCTTGGCGCTGAACTTGAAACTGAGAAAGAAAGCAAAGCACTAGAAAACTT
Organism: Vibrio sp. 10N.261.54.A5; assembly: GCF_041471145.1. Lineage (NCBI taxonomy): Bacteria > Pseudomonadati > Pseudomonadota > Gammaproteobacteria > Vibrionales > Vibrionaceae > Vibrio > Vibrio sp. 10N.261.54.A5. The sequence goes on from NZ_JBFRNU010000025.1 coordinate 129,856, forward strand.
TGCAGGTCTTATCTCTACTCTTCAAGAGTCTCTAGAAGTTGATGCTGCTACTCTAGCTGCAATGCTTCTTAAGCGTCAGCAAGGTAAGAGCCCACTATTCTACGTTGGCGAAGACCCAATGATCGCTGCTATTGAGCGTGATAAGAACCGTCGCAAAGAGCGTCGTGAAGATCGTGACAACGGCCGTGACGGTGGTGGTCGCAACTTCAATACTCAAGATTGGGATACTTACCAACTACAAGTTGGCCGTGAGCAAGGCGTTCAGGTTAAAGACATCGTTGGCGCACTAGCAAACGAACTTGGCCTAACTAAAGGTTCTATCGGTGCTATCAAGCTAGACCAAGGTTCTACTTACGTTCAACTGCCAAAAGCAATGAACTCTGAAACTGCTGGTAAGCTAAGCAAACTTCGCATTCGTCAAAAAGAAGCTGGCGCTGTAGTTGTTGATTTCAATGACTTCCGTGAGCCTCGTCGTGGCGGCGGCGGTCGTGATGGCAACCGTGGTGGCAACCGTGGCGGTCGTGATGGTGGCGGCTACCGTGGTAACCGTGAAGGCGGCAACCGCGAAGGTGGTAACCGTGAAGGCGGTCGTGGTGGATACCGTGGCAACCGTGATGGTGCTCGCGATGGTAACTCTGCTGGCGGACGTGATGGCGAACGTCGTTTCGACCGTAACCGTGGTGGCGATCACCGTGGTAACTTCCGTGGCGAACGTGGCCATGGTAACGGCAATGGCGGTGGTAACCGTGGTCGTCGTCCAGAGCGCAACGAAGGTTAATCAACCTGTCGCTTAGACGCTTTAGGTCTAGACACTGAATTTAAAAGCCGAGCGTAATGCTCGGCTTTTTTGTGCCTGCTATTTGAACTTAAGCTTTGGTTGGCTCGATATTCGTAGCTAACTTACTTTAATCAAGCTTCGTTCCTGTAACTATGCTTCGTCCATGAAACTAAGCATCGCGCCTAGAACGAATGTTAGTGCCAAAACTTAGCTGTATCGCGTTCTAAGCCTATACCAAAAGAACGTGCTACAAGATGCTGAAACAAAGAGTGAAGGCTATCTAAGCGTCGTTACAGTGCATCTATTCGTAGAGTTGTGCTCGAAGGCAATCAAAATAAGATCAGATCACTATTCTCAACTTCAGTGAGCTTTTTGATGCAAACACTGAGCAATTGAGAAATCGAGCAAAAAGTTATCGGTAATGATAAGCAGACGAAAGGGAAGGGTGGTTGTTTTTCAAGCGGATCACCTGCATTTGTTCGAGTCGCTTTAATTAACTGAATCAAGTTAAAAATAACGTGAGCACTCGTTTGCGTCACCTGTTCATTAATTTTCTTATTCAACTATTTTTTAATTCCGCTCTCGAAATAAATAATTTAATGACCAAGATCAACTTAATTGTGTTCATTTAGTGATTTTTTCAAAACAAAAGTTGAAAGATTCAAAAATTATTGAATAATGGACTTAACTAAAATTGAAGTAAACACTTCATCCAATTCGTACTGAAACAGGATCCATATCCAATGTCTAATTCGTTTGTTCTGGTTATTAACTCGGGTAGTTCATCCCTAAAATTTGCTGTAATCGATTCTGTTTCTGGTGAAGCAGTATTAAGTGGCCTAGGGGAGTGTTTTGGTCTTGAAGATGCTCGTATGAGCTGGAAATTCCAAGGCGAGAAAACTGAAATTGCCATTCAAGGTGAAGATAACCACCACAAAATTGCCATTGGCAAATTGGTTGGCCTGATGGAAGACCTAGGCTTCACGGCTGATATCGTGGCTATCGGTCACCGTATCGTACACGGCGGTGAGAAGTTCACTCAAACGGTTCGCATTACTGAAGAAGTAACGAACGAAATTGAAAGCCTATCTGACCTAGCTCCACTTCATAACCCAGCAGGTGCTATCGGTATCCGTGCTGCAATTGAAGCTTTCCCTTCTCTACCTCAGTTCGCTGTATTTGATACTGCTTTCCACCAAACAATGCCTCAACGTGCATTCACTGGTGCAATCGCAAAAGAGCTATACACAGACTTCGGCGTACGTCGCTACGGTTTCCACGGCACTAGCCACTACTTCGTTAGCCGTGAAGCTGCGAAGATGGTTAACAAGCCAATCGAAAAATCGAGCTTCATCTCTGTTCACCTAGGTAACGGCGCATCTGTATGTGCTATTAAAGATGGTAACAGTGTTGATACTTCTATGGGCTTCACACCACTTTCAGGCCTAATGATGGGCACACGTTGTGGTGACCTAGACCCAGGCATCATCGAATACCTACTTAAGAAAGGCTGGTCACAAGAGCAAGTATTTAACTCTCTAAACAAGGAGTCTGGCTTCCTTGGCGTGTCTGGTCTTACGAGCGATGCTCGTGGCATCTTAGAAGCAATGGAAGAGGGCCATGAAGGCGCTAAGCTTGCGTTTGAGGTGTTTACTTACCGCGTATCAAAATACATTGCTTCTTACCTTGCAACGCTAGATTCTTTAGACGGCATCATCTTCACTGGTGGTATCGGTGAGAACTCTCTACCAATTCGTCGTGAAATCCTAAACAACCTTAAGATTCTAGGTTTCGTTGAAGATGTAGCAGGTAACGAATCTGCTCGCTTTGGTGCTGAAGGGATCATCGCTAAGTCTGAAATGTTAGACGCAGTAGCAATGGTTATCCCAACCAACGAAGAATTCGTGATTGCTCAACAGTCGGTAGAACTACTGTAATTTACTTTAAAAACAGATGGTTAAAAGCGAGCTTAGTGCTCGCTTTTTTTGTGCTCATATGTTGGATAGACCATCGCAAAGCACGCGAATGCCGAGCACTCATCGCTCCCTACATTGACTGCTGCAATTCACTTTTTAGCTCCAAACTAGTGAGGTTAGTGTTGGCTTGTTTATGCCCAGACTTTTCTAAGCGCGATCATTGCTTGCCCCATTTCATATATGGAATCCACGTATTTACAAAGTGATTTTGGCAATAAAAGTTAAGATGCAGGCCTTCTTGAAGCCGATACGATCTATGATGCTCCTCAACCAAGCGTCCTTCTGAGTCTTCGGTTTTTCGGGTAGTCGCCCAACGTATGACATTGCGCCAAGATAAAGAAGCGAGCGTAGCTCCTTCACACCACCGCATTTATCGATCCCAATCATAAAAACTTTGCCTCCTGAACTGTGCTGTTTAGGTGTAAGACCAACAAATGCTGAAGCTTGTCTTCCATTCTTGAACTGCTTTCCATCACCAAGAGTTGTATAGAGCATCGCAGCAGTTGGTTCACCAACCCCTTCAATGCCCATTAATCGTTGGCACGGCTCTATCTGACGGGTTAAAGCATTTTTCTCTTTTTCGAATGCGATGAGTTTTGCTTTAAGTTCTTTATATTGCTCCCAAAGCATCGACAGAACGGATACGACATTGGAGGGTATTGGTGTATCGCCATCAAGCACGGTTTGAACCGACGCTTTTAAGCCTTTTTCACCTCTAGGGTTTGCTATCCCGTAGCCCAAAATTGTCCCTCTAATGTGAAGAGCTAGGGAAACAACACTACGAGATAAGAATCTACGGCTAGTTTCTAAAGAATGCATAGCTTGTTGTTCCAATGACTTTGGACGACTGTACTTGATACCAATTTGTATAGCGGCGTTAGCGATGGCGAGAGCATCATTATGATCCGTTTTATGACCTTCTAGGTATCCTTTCACCTTCTTAGGGTTAATGATTCGGACTTCATGCCCAAGTTTTTCTGCTAATTGCCCCCAGTAATGGCAACCGCAACAACCTTCCATGGCGACAATCGAAGGCTTAGCCTTTGCCAAGAACTCTTTCATCTTCTGGCGACTCAGAGGTTTATTGGACATTAGCTCACCATGAATGCTGATATGGCAGGCTTGAAGAACATTTTTTGCTAAGTCGATAGCGATAACATTTTTAGTCAACATATTGGAACCCTCGGTTTTTTCTCACACTCCTAAGTCTAGATTGCTAAGGAGGGAGTGGATTCCATACATCACGTTAAAGTATTTACTCATTCCAGAGTAAGATCGCAGTCGTTCCTTAGGATATGTAATGTGACCAGCCATAGATGCAGGCAATATCAATTTATAGGATCTCATCGTCATCCCAATCCCAGTCAATTTGGGAAATGTCACGGGAGACTTTGTGTAAATACCACCCGAGCAAAGCGACAATAGAAAGGATTAAAACTATAAAGGTTAAAAGCATATCCTACCCTTAGAGTTTGTATGAGACGTAACTACTAGGCTTACCATGGCAATTGAGTGCCATCGTAGACAAAAAATGAACCTGAATGCTTAAGTTTTAAATTGTCGATAACATTAAGCATGCCTGTAACACTCTCTTTTACTGTTACCTTGCCTTCCTTTCCACCCATATCGGTTTTTACCCAACCTGGATGAATTGCCATGGTCTTCACTCCCGCTTCGGATAATTCACAGGCTAGAGATTTAATTATTTGGTTGAGGGCCGCTTTTGATGCTCGATAGCTGTATCGTCCCCCTGAGCGGTTATCATCAATACTGGCCAGTATTGAGGTCATCCCGATTATGGTTTTATCTTGGCCGGCTAGAATATTATTGAGCAAGGCCTGCGTGATTAACATGGGTGCGATGGTATTGACCTTTAACACCTCTAGCCATCTTTGCTGATCCATATTGCCTAAGTTGTCACATCCTTCACCACTCACCCCAGCATTATGAATAAGTACATCAATAGGTTGCTCTTTAAACACCTCAGTTAAAGCGAGAATATCTGTTTCATGACTAACATCTAGAGCATAAGGGCGAATGGTTGAATACTGTTGTGCTAACAGGGTTAACTCATGCGCTGAATCAATATCGCGACAGCAAGCGATGACCTTGTAATGACGCTGTGCATATTGCTTTGCAAGCTCTAATCCTAAGCCACGATTAGCTCCAGTAATAAAAACGGTTTTCATTGAGTGCCTCTTATCAGTTTCAATCTTGTCTAATACCAATCAATATAAGTTGCGAAAAGCTGGCCAATGCTGCTGCATTGACCAGCTCTAAGGGTAAGAGTCGTGTTTATTTCATTAATACATTTTTACCATTAACTTTCTGCACGCTTATCAAGACGGCCACTAAAGCGGGTCAAAGCAAGCGCTATCAGTACAACTACTGCACCTACCCAAGGTGTATGCATTAAGCCTGCTTCAGCGACAACCATCCCTCCGCCCCATGAACCAAGTGCAATACCAACGTTAAAGGCGGCAATGTTTAAACCGGAAGCAACATCCACTGCATCTGGTGTATATTTTTCAGCAAGTTTCACTACATATACTTGTAAACCTGGAACATTACCGAATGCAAATGCCCCCCAAACTAAAATCGTGGCTACCGCGGCAATAGGGTTAACGGCGGTAAAATTGAACACGATAAGCACAGCTGCAAGACCAGTAAAAATAATGCTAAGGGCTTTTATTGGGCCCATTTTATCGGCCATTTTTCCGCCCCAAATATTACCAATCGCAACTGAGACTCCATAAACCAACATAATTAAACTAATTGCATTCGCACTAAAGCCAGTTTCTTGCTGCAAAATAGGAGCAAGGAAAGTGAATGCTGTAAAAGTGCCGCCATAACCCAGTGCAGTAATCGCATAAACCAGTAATAATCTAGGTTGAGTTAATACCTTAAGCTGCGATGAAAGCTTAGCTGCAGCAGGTTGTTTTAAGTTATTTGGTACTAAGAAAGCACTACCAATTAATGCGATTAAACCTAATAGCGCAACAACTAAGAAGGTTGATTGCCAGCCAAAGGTTTGACCTATGTATGTCCCAAGCGGCACGCCTGTGACTAACGCCACGGTTAAACCAGTGAACATAATCGCAATGGCGCTGGCGGCTTTTTCTTTTGGTACCAGACCGGTAGCAATGGTTGAACCAATGGAGAAAAATACACCATGGGCTAAACCTGTCAAAATACGAGCGATAATCAGGGTGTTATATCCAGGTGCTTGCCATGCAACTAAGTTACCGACAACAAACAGTGACATGACGGTAATCAATACGTGTTTACGATTCCACTTTCCTGTTAAAGCCGTTAAAACCGGGGCGCCAATGGCAACACCAAGTGCATAAAGGCTAACCAGCAAGCCTGCTGAAGGCAGTGATATATTTAGGTCGGAGGCCATGGTCGGGAGTAGCCCCACGATCACAAACTCCGTTGTTCCAATAGCAAAGGCGCTGAGCGTCAATGCAAGAAGTGCTAAAGGCATAATATTTACTCTCTGTTGTTTGAAAATGACCAGCAATAGCCGATGTATTGGTCGCTATGCCGTCGCGTTGTTAATTGATGGGGGGCATTTTGCATTAAAGATTTTTTGTGAAAAACAGAGGTTTTTACAAATGATATTTGTTATAAATGCAATAAAGCTGATGAGCGATTGGATAAAGTTGAGGGAAATAGCATGCGAACAAAATCTGATGATTTAGCCATTTTACTAGCTGTAGTCGATACCGGAGGTTTTTCAGCGGCAGCAGAGAGCCTAGATATCCAAGTCGCGCGAGTATCCAGAGCGGTCAGTAAAGTGGAGAGTCAACTTGGGGTCACTATTCTAAACCGAACCACTAGACGTATTGAATTAACCGATGAAGGACGCCAGTTCATTGACTCTGTGCGGGTGGGATTAATGCAATTACAGCAGGCGGAAGAAGATATTATTTCCCGTGGGGAATTGCCCAAAGGCCGTTTACGTGTCGACGCGGCTAGTCCGTTTGTGTTTCATCAACTGGTGCCATTGGTGCAGTCATTTAATCAAGCCTATCCCGATATTGAGCTAGAAATAACCTCCAATGAAGGCATTGTGGATTTACTAGAAAAGAAAACCGATTTAGCAATTCGGATTGGTACGTTGAGCGATTCTACGCTACATGCTCGGTCGCTGGGTCGAAGCCCCTTGTATATTGTGGCTTCACCAGAATATATCTCAAAACGCGGGCTCCCCACTAAAAGCAGCGATCTTGCTCAGCATAATCTCATTGGATTTGTCGCCCCCAAAATTTTGAATGACTGGCCTTTAAAAGGTTTTACCCAACTAGACGCTTTGATGTCATCAAGTAATGGCGAAACCATTCGACAAATTGTGTTGGCAGGAAATGGCATTGCATGTCTATCAGGGTTTATGGTGAATAAAGATATTGCCGAAGGACGTTTAATCTCGCTGTTGGAGAGCGAAAAAATCAGTCATCCACGAAGAGAACAAGTCAACGCTGTGTATTATAAGACTTCTTCTGTGGCCAAGCGGATCTCCGCTTTTATTGATTTTATTAAGCCAAAGCTAACCCTGTAACCCGCTTAAACAAGCTGATTGTTGCAATTTATACAAATATTATTTGCCTTTATTGCTATAAATGATTGGTGACTCATTTGCTAGTATGCCCCTATCAAATGAAGAGGGCTCAACTATGTCACTATCACTATTTAAACCATTCACATTGGGTGGACTCACACTCAAAAACCGCATTGTCATGCCACCGATGACGCGTTCAAGAGCCAGTCAGCCTGGTGATGTCGCAAATGACATGATGGCAACCTATTACGCTCAGCGTGCCAGTGCAGGATTGATTGTGTCTGAAGGTACGCAAATTTCAGCGACGGCAAAAGGCTATGCATGGACCCCAGGTATTTACACACCTGAGCAGATTGCTGGTTGGCGTAAAGTGACAGACGCTGTGCATGCCAAACAAGGCGCTATTTTCGCGCAGCTTTGGCATGTGGGAAGAGTCACTCACCCAGATAACATCGGTGGTAAGCAACCGATTTCTTCCTCCGCATTAAAAGCGGAAAACGTCAAAGTATTCGTTGATAATGGCAGTGATGAACCTGGTTTTGTTGACGTCGTTCAGCCTAGAGCGATGACAAAAGCCGATATTCAGCAAGTGATCGAAGATTACCGTCAAGCCGCATTGAATGCCATTGAGGCAGGCTTTGATGGCATTGAACTGCATGCCGCTAATGGTTATTTAATTAACCAATTTATTGATTCAGAGGCGAATGATCGCACTGATGAGTACGGTGGATGTCTTGAAAACCGTCTTCGTTTTCTTGATGAAGTTGTTACTGCAATGGTCGATGCCATTGGCGCTAACCGCGTTGGTGTGCGCTTGGCACCTTTAACAACCTTAAATGGTACTGTTGATGCTAACCCTATTGAGACTTATACCGCTGCCGCAGCGTTACTCAATAAACATCATATCGTGTACCTACATATTGCTGAAGTCGATTGGGATGATGCACCAGATACACCCGTCTCATTCAAACGTGCAATGCGCAATGCTTTTCAAGGCGTGCTGATCTACGCAGGTCGTTATAATGCGGAAAAAGCAAAGCAAGCTATTGATGACGGACTGGCTGATATGATCGGCTTTGGTCGACCTTTTGTGGCGAATCCCGATCTTCCTGAACGTCTACTTCACGGCTACCCATTGGCAGAGCATGATCCAAACACCTTGTTTGGTGGTGGTGAGAAAGGTCTGATTGATTATCCAACGTATAAAGCTTAAGGGGGTAAGTATGTTTAAGGTATTTAAAGGTCACGGACTTGAGACTAGAAACCGTATCGCGATGGCGCCGATGACTCGTTCACGCACGTCTCAACCTGGTGATGTACCAAACGAGATGATGGCAACCTACTACCGTCAGCGTGCCAGTGCTGGACTCATTGTATCAGAGGGCACCCCGATCTCAGCGGCTGCACGAGGTTATTCGATGACTCCGGGCATTTATACCCCAGAGCACATCGAAGGCTGGAAAAAAACCACCCAAGCTGTGCATCAAGATGGCGGGAAAATATTTACTCAACTTTGGCATGTGGGGCGACGCAGTCATTCTGATATTTCAGGTACTAAGCCGTTAGCCCCATCAGCAATTAAAATCCCAGATCAAGTATTTGGCCCACTAGCTGAAGGTGGCTTTGGGATGATTGAAACTGAAACGCCACGGGAGATGACGCTGCAAGACATTAAGAGCACGATTGCGGATTTTGTACAAGCGGGCAAAAACGCCATTGAAGCTGGTTTTGATGGCGTGGAAATTCATGCTGCGCATGGTTACTTGTTTGATACCTTTTTACGCTTAGAAAGCAACCAAAGATGTGATCAATATGGTGGCAGCCAAGAGAATCGCATGCGCTTTTTGGTTGATACGTTGCAAGCACTTACCGACGAAATTGGTGGGGAAAGAGTTGCGGTTCGTCTGTCTCCTCATATCGGAGAGGGTTTTGCTGGGGATGATGTTGAAATTGTTCCGCTAACGTTAGCATTGCTGGAAAAACTACAACTGATGAACCTTGCGTATGTGCATTTTTCAGAAAACATATCACGCTATGTAGAGGTGCCTGAAGAGTTTCGCCAGCAAGTACGCCGAATATACTCTAATCCAATCATGGTTGCAGGAAAGTTGACCAAGCAATCTGCCCAACAGTTGCTAGATAAGCAGTATGCTGATTTCGTTGCCTTTGGTACTCCTTTTGTAACGAACCCTGATTTAGTCGCCCGATTTGCTCATGATTTACCATTGGCCGAGTTTGATGCCGATGCTAGGTTGACCTTGTATGGGGGCGGAGCCGAAGGCTACGTCGATTATCCAACTTATCAAGCCTAATACACCAGGTACCAAGGACGATAACTCTTTGGTGCCTTACCTTTTCATTAAGCGAGTGGAAGTGATATGGAACCCTATCGAATTTGGCAATATCAAACTGAGAAACACAGTCTTGTTTTAGGTAAGGCTGAAAGAGCAGCTTTAGATGACAGCGAAATCTTAGTACAAAACAAAGCGATTGGTATTAACCCTGTGGATTGGAAATTTATTAAAGCCAATCCTTTAAATTGGCCGAATGGCCATGTTCCAGGTGTTGATGGTGCAGGCGTCGTCGTACAAGTAGGTTCTAAAGTTGATCCCAGTCTAATTGGCCGTCGAGTGGCATATCATGGTTCACTAAATCGCCATGGTAGCTTCGCTAAATATACTGTTTTGAACGTTGAGCGAGTGATGACACTACCTGAGAGCCTATCTTTTGAACTTGCCGCGGCACTGCCTTGTCCGATGCTAACTGCGTGGCAAGCATTTGAAAAAATTCCATTAACCCAACAAAGAGAAGTGCTTGTCGTTGGTTTTGGCGCGGTGAATAATTTGTTATCCCAGATCCTTGTCAGAGCGGGTTATATCGTTGATGTTGTCTCCGCGAGTCTGAGCGAAGAGCGAGCCAAAAGCTTAGGTATTCGCCAAGTTTATCGGGAGCAATCTCAAATCGACATGAAATACTTCGCCATTTTTGATGCGGTGAGTGGGGAAAATGCCGCCCATTTAGTGCCGCTGTTAAGAGCGAATGGACATATTGTCTGCATTCAAGATCGTATTGCTAAACCCATTGACCCTCCATTTACGCGCACTATTTCTTACCACGAAATAGCCCTTGGAGCGTTACATAATTTTGGTGATAAAGATGATTGGCATACATTAATGCAAAATGGTGAAGCGCTGCTTGAGCGTATTGAAAATGGGAGTGTTGAAGTTAGTATTCCTGTCACTTTTAAATTCGAGCAGATGCTTGATGCGTTGAAACACAGTGAAACCACAAAACGAAAAACCGTGATTACATTGAGTTAGACTGCGCAATTTATCCTTTTGCTGGGAGTCACATAGCGCTTACTTCCTACACTTTGCTTGGATAGTTGTTCTAATTGCTGATATTGAGTAAGACTCATCTTTGCAACGTCGTTTAAAATTGTGGTCTAAATAATTTTGACCACACTCTTACTAGCAGATGCGATACTAATAGCAATCTAACCAACGAAGAATTCGTGATTGCTCAATAGTCGGTAGAACTACTGTAATTTACTTTAAAAACAGATGGTTAAAAGCGAGCTTAGTGCTCGCTTTTTTTGTGCTCATATGTTGGATAGACCATCGCTAAGTGGCCTTATAGCGAGATAGTCAAAACTCATTCTATTGATTTCGGCAAATCATTTTGTAGCTTCAAACTAGTGATGTTAGGGCTGGCTTGTGATGCCCCAAAAACGCCTAGAATTGAACTTGCAAGGTTTCAGATACAAAAAGTAATAGATGCGACGATCTAGCCCCATCGCCCTCAATGAAATTAAGACTATTGCTTGAATGTAGTGCGCCACTGAATCGGCGATACATGAAAAGCCGATTTAAAGTGCTTTCTGAATACACTGTCAGAGCCAAAACCCGCTTGCTCTGCAACTTGAGGTATCGATAGTTTCGTGGTTTCTAATAGACGTTGGCTAAGCACCAAACGTCGGTTTTGCAGCCATTCACCAAATGTACAGCCATAGGTGGATTTAAACTGGCGTGTGAAGGTACGTTTACTCATCGCACAGCGCTCAGCGACTTCATCTAGTGAGTGACACTGATTAAGGCTCTGCTCCACCAGCTCAATCACAAGGCTAATACTTGTCTCTGTAAGAGGTTTTATGTTGACTGGTGCTGGTATGTATTGCTGCTGTCCACCAGTACGAGATGGCGCAGTCACCATCTTACGTGCGAGATCATTCGCAAGCTCACTACCACACAAACGGCGCACTATATGTAGACAACAATCGAGTGAAGCAGCTACTCCAGCAGAGGTAATGATAGTCTCATGTTCAACAAATAGAGGGTTTGGGTCAAAATCCACCTTAGGAAATTGCTGCTGAAATTGTTCGGAAAACGCCCAATGGCTTGTGGCACGTTTTCCATCGAGAACGCCAGCACATGCAAGTACATAAGACCCGAGGCAGAGTCCTACTAGTAGCTTACCTTTCCCATGATGCTCTATTAGCGCCTCTATAAGTCGCTCACTTGGCTCTGGCAGGTCATTTGGCCAGCTTGGAACAATCACAATATCCGCCTCTTTAATAGCGCTCAAATCTCTATCGATCACCACACCAAATCCAGAGCTTGTTTCAAACTGCAAGCTGTTTTCGCAACAGATCCTCAAGTCAAACCGAACCGGCTGACCGAAAAAGATATCTTGAAACACCAGACAAGGCACAGAGAGATGAAAAGCACTGATGCCTTCAAAGGCTACCATCGTAATTTTAATTAGCTCGGTTGATTTGTTCACAAGTGTCTCGATTTGCGCGAATGTTGACTTTCAAGACAGTATCACAAGAAACTAGAAAGAAGCATACTAAATCTCATAGAGAACATGGCTTGTTAGTGAGTTTAGAGAGGCATTATGAAGATCCACCACCTACGTAGCGCAACATTTATTATTGAATCTGGCGAAAAATTTATCCTTATTGATCCT
>NZ_JBFRNU010000026.1:0-51638 GCF_041471145.1 Vibrio sp. 10N.261.54.A5
GCACTAGCGGAAGCTGATGCTGAATCAACACCAGAACCAGTAACGCCAGCTATTGATGCTCAACCAAGTGTTGAGCCTCAAACTGAAGCCCAAGTTATAGCTCAGGCGCAAGACGACGAAGAGTTTTCGTTTGATGATTTCGACTTACCAGAGTTTAGTGAAGAAGACGCACTAGCGGAAGCTGATGCTGAATCAACAACAGAGCCAGCAACGCCTGCTATAGACTCTCAATCAAGTGTTGAATCGCAACCTACCGCTGAGCCTCAGTTAGATGCTGCACCACAAGTTGAAACTGCGAAACCAGAAAGCGAAGAAGAATTCTCGCTTGATGACTTCGAACTACCAGAGTTTGGTGAAGACGATGCGTTAGCGGAAGTGGTGAGTGAACCAGATGAAGCACAGTTAGAGCAAGACTTAGCGCCTGACACAGAGAAGTTCGAGTTCGATGACCTTGATCTTCCGGAGTACGATGAAGAAAGCGCAAAAGCAGACTCTGTTTTAGATGATATTGAGCAAAGCAATGCCGAGCCGGTGGCGGAAGCCCAAGGCGTAGAGTTCGATGAGTTTGATTTACCGGAATATGGTGAAGATGAAGCCATCTCTGATGCGTTTGCTGAGAAGCCAACACCACTGACTTCTTTCAGCCCACAAGGCGAAGAGCAAGATGCGTTGCATGATCTGTTCTCAAATCCGCAGAGCTATAGTCAGGCTGATGATTTCTCGAATGCTGAAGACTCTGAACCGGCTGGTTTTGCACAGCCAGAACAATCACTGAGCGCGGCTTCAGAGCCAAACTCAACGCCTGCAGCGGTTCAAGACGAGCCACTAGAAGGCTTTGATGACTTTGATGAGACAGCATTAGCTGAGTTGCTTTCTGAAGATGTTCAAGACTCTGTCGACAACATGTTCGATAAGCCATTGGACGCAACTTCGATTGATAGCGCAGGGTTAGATATTGACGCCATGCTTGAAGTCGGCGGCGAAGACTGGAAAGGCTTTAACCTAGCGCCAGAACAACAATCGAGCATGCATAATGATGTGCCTGATGACCAACAAGAGATTTGGGCATCGGCTGAACAGCAAGCTGAACCGAAAATCAAAGAAGAGAATTGGGCTGAACAAGACAATCTAACCGAATCAGGCAACAGTCGTGATAAGCAGTACATGACGATTGATGAGCTAATGGCTCAAGTCGAGCAAGAAGGTGAAGAAGTCATTAATCCAGACGATGAAGAGCTTAAACTGGATGTGGGTCTTAACGAATTCCCTGATGTTATCGGTGATATTGGCAATTATGATGTCGACAGCAATGCAGAAGCTGCGGGTAAGCTTGATTTGGCCAAAATCTACATCGAGATGAGTGACTCGCAAGGGGCAATTAAGCTTCTAGAAGAGGCAATCGTTGACGGCAGCGATGATATTCGTCGAGAGGCAAAAAATCTTATCGATACGTTAAACGGTCGATAAATTTACAAATCAGTAAGGGTAGCGTTGGCTACCCTTTATTTTAAGGCGATACAGAGCGCTATCGTTTCATTTGGTTTTTCAACAGCATCGTCTCGGTCGATGCTGATTGTTTATTGAAGTTTTAGCCCCATCCTATTTGGGCTAGCACTGATTTCCGTATATAATTCTCGCCCATTTTCAAAGAGAACAAGAACATGAAAATTGCTTTAGGTATTGAATATAACGGTACCCACTACTTTGGTTGGCAGCGCCAACGAGACGTGAAAAGTGTCCAAGAAGAATTGGAAAAGGCTCTTTCAGTTGTCGCGAATCACCCTGTAGAAGTTATGTGCGCAGGTCGTACAGATGCCGGTGTTCACGGTACGGGACAAGTCGTTCACTTTGAAACTAATGTCGATCGTAAAATGGTGGCATGGACAATGGGCGCGAATGCCAACATGCCAAAAGATATTGCGGTTCGTTGGGCGACAGAAGTGAATGAGGATTTCCATGCTCGTTTCTCGGCTACTGCCCGCCGTTATCGCTACATTATCTTTAACCATGCACTACGCCCAGGCATTTTGAATTCAGGTGTGAGCCATTATCATGGTCATCTTGATGAGAAAAAAATGCATGAAGCGGGTCAGTACTTACTTGGTGAGAATGACTTCACTTCGTTCAGGGCAACACACTGTCAATCTCGTAGCCCATGGAGAAACATGATTCACTTGAACGTGACTCGTCATGGACACTACATTGTGATCGATATTAAAGCGAATGCGTTTGTTCACCACATGGTGAGGAATATTACGGGTAGCCTTATTGCCGTAGGTAAAGGTGAGCAGAAACCAGAGTGGATCCAGTGGCTTTTAGAAGCTAAAGATCGAAAAGTAGCCGGCGCAACTGCAAAAGCGGAAGGTTTGTATCTGGTGGATGTTGATTATCCTGAACATTTTGAGCTACCACGAGAGCCAATTGGTCCTCTATTTTTACCGGATAATTTGAACTAAATGTGAGACTTAGGTTCAAAAATTATTACGGTTTAGTGCGTAAGATAGTCCCAGGAAATAGGTACAACCAGTTTTTTATCTACAGTCGCTGTTTTATGTGCTTTAATTCCCACGCATAATTCCCAAATTTATTTCTTTCGCAATCAAGCGGAAGAATCGAAACAAAAAGGTCTTCCATGAGTTGGCTTGAAAAGATTTTAGAAAAAAGCAACATCGTAACATCTCGTAAAGCGTCTATCCCTGAGGGTGTTTGGACGAAATGTACTTCTTGTGAGCAGGTTCTGTACCATGCTGAACTAGAGCGTAACCTAGAAGTATGTCCAAAATGTGACCATCACATGCGCATGAAAGCACGTCGTCGTCTGGATACATTCCTAGACAAAGGTGAGCGTGTTGAACTAGGTGCTGATCTTGAGCCACAAGACAAGCTGAAGTTTAAAGACTCTAAGCGTTACAAAGAACGTATCTCTGCTGCTCAAAAGAACAGTGGTGAAACAGACGCATTAGTTGCAATGAAAGGCGAACTATTGGGTTTACCTATCGTAGCGTGTGCTTTTGAATTCTCATTCATGGGCGGCTCAATGGGTTCTGTTGTTGGTGCTCGTTTCGTGAAAGCGGTAGATGCTGCTATCGAGAACAACTGTGGTTTAGTGTGTTTCTCTGCAAGTGGTGGTGCTCGTATGCAAGAGGCATTGATGTCTCTAATGCAAATGGCGAAAACCAGTGCTGCGCTTGAGCGTTTATCTGCGAAAGGCCTACCGTTTGTTTCAGTTATGACTGATCCAACAATGGGTGGTGTTTCTGCAAGTTTGGCAATGCTTGGCGATATCAATATTGGTGAACCAAAAGCACTGATCGGTTTTGCTGGACGTCGTGTAATCGAACAAACGGTACGTGAAGACCTTCCTGAAGGTTTCCAACGCAGTGAGTTCCTACTAGACCACGGTGCTATCGACATGATTGTTGACCGTCGTGAGATGCGTCAGCGCGTTGCAAGCCTTGTTGCTAAAATGACCAACCAGCCTTCACCATTAGTAGTTTCTGTGAACGATTCACCGAATGAAGCTACTTATGAAGTACCAGAAGCGCCAGAAAAAGGGTAAAGTACCTTCTAACAAACCAACTTAATTATGGTTATGAGTTAGATGAGTCAACAACCTATTCCTCAAGCCACATCCTCTTTGGAGATGTGGCTTGATTATTTATCAAACATCCACACAAGCGCTATTGATCTTGGATTAGACCGAGTTCAGGCCGTCGCCTCTAAGGCAAACCTCACCAAACCTGCTCAACATGTTATTACTGTTGCCGGAACCAATGGCAAAGGCTCAACATGTGCACTGATGGAAGCGATTCTATTGGACGCTGGTTACTCAGTTGGTGTCTACAGCTCTCCTCACTTAATTCGCTATAACGAACGTGTTCGTATCAACGGCCAAGATCTATCTGATGAAAAGATGGTTCAGTCTTTCGATTTCATTGAGAAAGAGCGTGGCGAAATCAGCCTGAGTTTTTTCGAATATGGCACTTTAGCGGCGTTACGTGCATTTCAAACTGAAGCGGTTGATGTTGTGCTTTTAGAAGTGGGTTTAGGCGGGCGTTTAGACGCGACCAATATCGTTGAGCATGATGTTTCTGTGATTACTAGTTTGGCTGTCGACCATGTTGACTGGCTAGGTGATGACATCAATGTGATTGGTTTTGAGAAAGCGGGCATTTATCGTAGCGGTAAACCCGCTATCTGTGGTCAACCCAAGCCACCGGCTACGGTTGCAGCGCACGCTGATGACATTAAGGCTGAGTTCTACCAAGTCGGTATTCAATACACTTATGATGTTGACGGTGATACGTGGAACTGGCGCAGTGGTGCATTCCAACTAGAATCGCTACCTATTCCAAGCCTGCCGTTACCTAACGCTGCAACAGCGTTGATGGCATTGGGCACATCAGAGCTTAGTATTAGCGACGTGAACGTGGTTAACGGCATGAAGAATGCGCAGCTTCCTGGGCGTATGCAGCAAATTAGCGAACAACCGGTGATTGTGCTTGATGTAGCACACAACCCGCATTCTGCTGAGTACTTTGCGCAGCAAGTCGCGAAGAAGTATGCAGGCAAAAATTTACACGTTGTAGTCGCCATGCTTCATGACAAAGATATCCCCGCGACATTGGAAGTATTAGCTCCAATAACAACACATTGGTACCCAGCTTCGCTGAACGGCCCACGAGCCGCAACAGCCGCTGAATTGTGTCAAAGCTTACCTGAAGGTGTAGAGCGGTATTCAAACCCTGTTGTAGCGTTTGAAGCGGCTTTAGCTTCTGTTAAAGGTGACGATGTTGTGTTGGTTGTCGGTTCTTTCCATACAGTGGGTGAAGTGTTGGAGCATTGGCAGAAAAAAGGAAACTAAATGGCAAGTAAATTCCAAAGCCGGTTAGTCGGCACCATCATTTTAGTGGCCATTGGCGTGATTGTATTGCCCGATGTACTAGATGGTAAGAAGCTCCACTACAAAGAAGAGTTTGCAAGCATTCCAATTAAGCCTGAGCTTGATAGTAATGTTGAAGTGTTTGAAGTACTCGATCCCGTTGAAGATCAGATAGCGCTACCGGATTCTCCGGTTGAGCAAGTGGTTGAAAGTGGTCGTACTGATAATTCAAACACGCAAACCGCGTCTTCTTCTAATGATAAAGAAGCAGACAAAGTGGCAGTTGTGGTTAAGCCGATACCTGAAAAAAATGAATACCAAGACAGTGCTTGGATTATTCAATTGATGGCTTTGAAGAATGCTGACAACGCAAAAAACGTTGTTAAGGATCTGCAAAAGCGCGGTTATCAGGCTCACACCAAGCAAGAAAAAACTTTTACGCGAGTAATTATTGGCCCGGATGTCTCTAAATCCAAACTTGAGCGACAAATTAAGGAATTAGAAAAAATTACGGGTTCAAAAGGCCAGTTGCTCAAATTTAAACCGTTAAATCCATAAGAAAACGTTTGCGTCAGCATTTTTTCTGTTAAAATGCGCGCCAACTTAAGATGAAGAATTCATGAATTGGTTAGATTTTGTCATTTTAGGCGTGATCGGCTTCTCTGCCGTGATCAGTTTAGTTCGTGGTTTCGCTAAAGAAGCCTTGTCACTCGTTATTTGGTTTGGAGCATTTTTTATTGCTAGCCAGTACTACGCTAAATTAGCGATGTACTTCACCAATATCGAAGATGAGATGTTTCGAAACGGAACTGCGATAGCAGCATTGTTTGTTGCAACGTTAGTTGTGGGTGCCTTAGTTAACTATGTCATCGGTCAACTAGTTCAGAAAACAGGCCTGTCAGGTACAGACAGAATCCTCGGTGTCGTCTTTGGTGGCTTACGTGGTGTTTTGATTGTTTCTGCAGTGTTGTTTTTCATGGATGCGTTTACTGCATTCCCAAGTTCTGAGTGGTGGAAGAATTCGCAATTGGTTCCAGAATTTAGTCGAATCATTGCGCCGTTCTTCGAGCATTTACAAGCAACATCTAGTTTCTTATCTGGCGCGCTCTAGCGTCAGTTAATGTCGAAAAATCGAGGATTAGGACATGTGTGGTATTGTTGGAATCGTGGGTTCAACACCTGTAAACCAGTCTATTTATGACGCTTTAACGGTATTGCAGCATCGTGGCCAAGATGCCGCTGGTATTTGTACCATAGAAAGCAATCGTTTCCGTCTGCGTAAGGCGAACGGTTTAGTAAAAGATGTTTTTGAAGCAAAACACATGCAGCGCCTACAAGGTGAAGTTGGTATTGGCCATGTTCGTTATCCTACTGCGGGTAGTTCAAGTGCGTCTGAAGCTCAGCCTTTCTACGTAAACTCTCCTTTTGGCATTACGTTGGCGCACAACGGTAACCTGACGAACGCAAACGAAGTTCGTGAGAAGTTGTTCGAAAAAGACCGTCGTCATGTAAACACAACCTCTGACTCTGAAGTTCTACTGAACGTATTAGCTCATGAGATCGATACTGTTAAAGGTAACGTAACTTCAGATGACGTTTTCCGCGCTGTGGCAAATGTGCATCGTACAATTCGTGGTGCTTACGCCGTAACGGCGATGATCATCGGCCACGGTATGATCGCATTCCGTGACCCACATGGTATTCGTCCATTGTGTCTTGGTAAGCGTGAAGTTCAAGGTAAAACAGAGTACATGGTTGCGTCTGAATCGGTAGCACTCGATGCTGTTGGTTTCGACTTCATGCGCGACGTAGCACCAGGTGAAGCTATCTACGCAACGTTTGACGGTGAGCTTTTCACTAAGCAATGTGCAGACAACCCACAACTAAACCCATGTATCTTTGAGTTTGTATACTTTGCACGCCCAGATTCATTCATCGACAAAATCTCGGTTTACAGCGCACGCGTTGAGATGGGTGAGATGCTTGGTATGCGTATTAAAGAAGAGTACGCAGACTTAGACATTGATGTGGTTATTCCAATCCCTGAAACATCAAACGATATTGCGCTACGAATCGCTCAAGCGATCAATAAGCCATACCGTCAAGGTTTCGTGAAAAACCGCTATGTTGGCCGCACATTCATCATGCCAGGTCAGCAACAACGTAAGAAGTCGGTTCGCCGTAAGCTCAACGCAATTCGCTCTGAGTTTAAAGGTAAGAACGTTCTTCTGGTTGACGATTCTATCGTTCGCGGCACAACATCAGAGCAGATCATTGAGATGGCTCGTGATTCTGGCGCAAATAAGGTCTTCATGGTTTCAGCTGCTCCAGAGGTTCGCTTCCCTAACGTTTACGGCATTGATATGCCGAGCGCGACAGAGTTGATTGCCCATGGTCGTGATAACGAAACGATTTGTAAGCAGATTGGCGCAGACGCCTTGATTTTCCAAACGCTACCAGATCTGATTTCTGCAGTGGGCATGGGCAATCAAGACATCTCTCGTTTTGATACTTCTGTATTTAACGGCGAGTATGTAACGGGCGATATCGACCAAGTGTACCTAGATTTCCTAGACTCTTTGCGTAATGACGACTCAAAGGTTCAGCGTGAGATTCAACAAGATCTTGCTAACTTAGAGTTACACAACGAAGGCGCTTAACTAGCGTTTCGTTAGTCATACAGAGTTTCGCTAGCGATACAGAAAATAAAAAACCAGAGCATCGGCTCTGGTTTTTTGTTTATAGAGAAGGGGATTGACCTTAATGAATGTGGTATGCGATCACAAAATCAATAAACAATCTCACTTTCTCTGGTAGATGGTCTTTGTGGTTATAAAGCATGTAAATATCACGAGGGTTAGCGCTCCAGTCTTCTAAGACTTGCACTAAGCTGCCATCTTCAATGTATTCACGAATCATCACGTCAGGCATCAGGGTGATACCTAGGCCTTCTGAGCACGCTTGTCTTACGACATTAAGCGCATTGGCGTTGAAACGGCCTTTCTCGCTATTCACCACCGTCTCTTCATTCGAATTACTCAGCTGCCACTTAATCAGCGGGTAGCCTTTGAGTAGCGAATGGTTCGCTAGCTCTTCAGCATGGCTTGGAGCTGGGTTCTTCGCTAAGTACTCAGGGCTCGCGATAAGAATATCTTTGACTTCACTGATTTTTCGAGCGATTAGGCTTGAATCACGCTGAGGGCCGACTCGGAAAATTACGTCCCACTCCGTTGGATCCAGCTGATCCGCTTGGTTGTTCATCATCAGCTCAATATTGATATCAGGGTATTGAATCATGAATTCACTGAACATTGGCATCATCATGCGCTTGGTCAGGTTTGAGGGTGCCGTAATACGAATCTTACCGGAAGCGCCTTTGCACACGTCAGTTAACTCTTCTGCAGTAGAAGAGAGACGTTGCAACAGCGGAGAGCATTCATTGAAGAAACGTTCGCCTGCCTCTGTTAAAGAAAGTTTACGCGCGTGTCTATTGAGAAGCCTAAGGTTCAAAGAATCTTCTAAGGCTTGGATGCGTCGTGTGATGGTCGCAACCGGAATCATAGTCTTGCGCGATGTTGCGGTGTAGCTCCCATTTTCAACGACGAGTCGAAAGAGGTTTAAATCATCTAATTTCATAAATCCAGACACATTTGTTTACAATCTCATCTAATTTATACGTAACAGTGAGATCAATGTTTGCGTTACGTCAACTCGTTGCACTATTTACAAGTATTCCAACCCTCGTCACGAATTACCAGTAAAGAGTGCAAATTTGTGTATTTAGCATTTTATTACTAAGTTTTATATTAGTTCTTAGAACAGATAACAATAATAATTCGACTTAGTTTTGTGAGGTTATAGATTATGTACAAAACTCACAGTCAGCCAGTAATGACCTCGGCTCAGGAAGTAATTAACCAAAAATGCGTGATGTTGGTTGATGATGATCCTATTTTTCGCCGTATAACCAGCGCGTACCTAGACAAGGTCGGTTATAAAGTGGTTGAGGCTGAAAATGGACTGGACGCTTTGCAGAAACTTAGAGACTCAGCGCCAGATTTAATTGTGTGTGACTTATCAATGCCAATACTTGATGGCATAGAGCTTGTGGAAGAGCTCAGTTTAGAGTACCCGTCACTGCCTATGATCGTTGTGTCTGGCACTGATGATATGTCTGATGTGGCGAAAGCCTTGCGATTTGGTATTAAAGACTTCTTGGCGAAGCCGTTAGAGGATCACCGTCACCTAGGAAGTGCGATTGCGAATACATTGACAGATTCGTTCGATAACATTTCAGACCAACGAGATTTTTCGAGCCAATGGTTCTGTGTGGATGATGGGGGAGAGATCCCTGAAGACCAAGAACTGCATTGGCACCTGAATTACCTTCAAGATAACCCAAGCGCAGCAAAAGACTTACTGCATGCGCTGCTTCCAGAGAAAGATACGCGACAAGGCTCATGGCGTTGCAGTTACCGGTTACTGCAATCAACAGAGATGATGCCACTTGTGTTTGACTATGCGTGGATGATGAACGGGCAGTTTGCTTTTTACCTCGTCGATTCATCGTCGTCTGATAATGGCGGCTCCGCGACAACATTGTTAGTGAGAGCGCTGTTCCACGATTACATAAGAAACAGAAAAGATTTTAATGTTGATCTCAAAGATATTGCTGAAATCTCAGAGAAGGGGATTCGTTGCTCTAAATGCTCCACCCCAGTGAATGCCTTGTTTGGTGTTGCTGACCTTGCTGAGGGAACCATCTCCATTTTGCCTGCGGGTCTAGACGGGCAATGGTCGAATGGTGAATTGAATCAATATATTGCAGCAGGTGAGCGCTTGGGTGAGAACTGCAAGAAGAACTTTATTACGCGGGACCTTCCGATCGAACAGGGCTGCCAACTGTCGTTGAGCCTACTTGGAGCGGCAAGTTTTAGTTTAGACATACACCAAGGGTCTACTGATTAACCCTATATTTCCTCGGTTTTTGTGAATAATTGATTAAGGTATAGTTGCGCAAATGGTGCGGCTATGCCTTTTTTGTTAAATGTCGATTTAGCAAAGCGGGTTTGGTTCGCCGGATACTTACCTTCACTAACAAAAACAAGAAGCAATCATGGCAGATAACAAAGACTTTCAAGACCCGTTTAATGTATTCTACTTTTTAGGATTTTTAGCCGCATTTTTAATGATTCCATTGCTACCAGCAACACTTACGTTGATCCGTGTATTCAATGGTTACGCAACATTCTAGTTAAGCTGTCGTCGCCGATTGGTGATAGCTAACTCAAGGAGGCCACAATTAGCGTTCGAGTTTTAAGCCTCAATATTGCTGGTGGCCTTTGTATATTTCTCGCAGTTCTAGGGATAGTTTTGCCCGTTCTGCCAACCACTCCTTTTCTCCTTCTTGCCAGCGCATGCTTCATGCGAAGCAATCCGAAAGTTCATAAATGGATGCATGAGCACAAAACGCTGGGTCCTTTGCTGAACAATTGGTATCAACACGGTGCCGTCACCAAACAAGTTAAAATGCGTGGCGTATTCTTTATCTTGTTGAGTTTTGCGTTATCCATCTACTTTGCCCCTATCATTTGGGTCAAGGCTTTCCTAATTTGTGTACTTGTTATTCTTCTCACATGGTTTATGCGACTTCCAACCCATGAGTTGGTTGCTGACAGCAAAGAAAATCACTACCATTAAGCCAGTGTGCCTGCTTGTATAGCGGGCGTTTATTATTTCAGCAATCAGAGTTATGACTCTCGTTGCAATGAATACCAATCGTACCTTTCCTTAATTCCGAGCGTTGATGTTTGATTCGTTAACGAGAGTTTGGAAAGCGGCCTAATGAAGTGCATAAGATTATGAACACAGAAAAAATCTCTCTGATCAAAGCAAGCATCAAAAGCATTCCTGATTACCCTAAAGCGGGTATTTTGTTCCGTGACGTAACAAGCTTGATGGAAGATCCAGTAGCTTACAAAGCGACTATCGACCTGCTAGCGGAAACATACAAGGACATGGGCTTTACTAAGATCGTTGGTACTGAAGCTCGTGGTTTCCTATTTGGTGCGCCTTTGGCACTTGAGCTAGGTGTTGGCTTCATTCCTGTTCGTAAGCCGGGCAAGCTGCCTCGTCAAACTGTGGCACAATCTTATGAGCTTGAGTACGGCACCGACACTCTAGAAATCCATACTGATGCTATCGTTGAAGGCGATAAAGTGTTGATGGTTGATGATTTGCTAGCAACGGGCGGTACGATTGAAGCAACAACAAAGTTGATTCGTCAGCTTGGTGGTATGGTAGAACACGCTGCATTTGTTATTAACCTTCCAGAAATCGGTGGTGACAAGCGCTTACAAGGCTTAGGTCTAGAAGTGTTTAGCATCTGCGAATTCGACGGTCATTAATCCTTTTCGGAATTATTCATGAGCTATCTTGCGTTAGCGCGAAAATGGCGACCAACCAAATTCAAAGAAGTGGTTGGTCAAGCCCATGTTTTAACAGCATTAGAGAATGCCCTTAGCCAGAATAGGTTGCACCACGCATACCTGTTCAGCGGTACACGAGGTGTTGGTAAAACAACCATCGGTCGTTTGTTTGCTAAGGGACTCAACTGTGAAACAGGCATTACCTCAACACCTTGTGGTGAATGTGCAACCTGTAAAGAAATCGATGAAGGTCGCTTTGTTGACCTGCTCGAGATCGATGCGGCATCACGAACTAAGGTAGAAGATACCCGCGAGCTTCTGGACAATGTTCAGTACAAGCCTGCACGTGGTCGCTTCAAGGTTTACCTAATCGATGAAGTCCACATGCTTTCCAGGCACAGCTTTAACGCGCTTCTAAAGACCTTAGAAGAGCCGCCTGAGTATGTGAAATTCTTGCTCGCGACAACGGATCCACAGAAGCTTCCAGTAACGATCTTGTCGCGTTGTTTGCAGTTCCATCTTAAGCCGATCAGCGTTGATAATATTCACGAGCAGCTCGATCATATTCTTGAACAAGAAGATGTGACGTCTGAATCTCGTGCGCTTGGAATGATTGCTCATGCTGCTGATGGCAGTATGCGTGATGCGCTAAGCCTTACAGACCAAGCTATCGCATTGGGTAATGGCAATGTCGTAACAGATACTGTTGCTCACATGCTCGGAACACTGGATACCGACCAAGCTATCCACTTGCTTGAAGCGATTAGCAGTAAGCAGCCACAGCAAGCGATGGCGTGTATCCAAAGCCTTGCTGAGAACGGTGTTGAGTGGGACGGTTTGCTGAATCAGCTTGCGGCCCAACTGCATCGTCTTGCGATGTTCCAAGCTTTGCCATCTACATTAGATAAGGCACAGCCTGACGCTGAGAAGCTTGAACTACTGAGCAAAGCGCTTAGCCCACAAGACATTCAACTCTACTACCAGATCGTGTTGAAAGGTCGTGAAGACTTACCATTGTCGCCAACCGCTCGCGTTGGTATTGAGATGGTGGTTTTACGCATGTTGGCATTTAGACCAGCTGAACAAGCGGTTGCTACGGCAATCTCGACTCAGTCGGCAAGCCCAGCGCCAGTTCCAGCAGCTCAAGCTCAGAACGTTGCTCAGTCAGTGAGTCAACCTGCGCCAATGGCAGCTCCGAGACAGCCTCAGATGCAACAACAGGCGCCTCAACAGCAAGCTATGCAGCAGCCACCCGTGCAACAGACTCCAGCACAGTATTCAGATTCGCAAGGTTACGCTGAACATTCAGGCAACCAAGGTTATCCTGAGCAGGATTACCCGCATAGCCAGTATGACGCGCCTCCTGCTTATGATGAGCGTCCAAGCTACGGTGCAGAGCAGCCTCAGCAGCAACAAACGAATTATCAAAACCAGAGTCCGGTTCAACAGCCAAGCGCTGCACCTTCTGCTCCGCAAGAGCAGCCAGCGCGTGCAACTTCGCCTATGAGTGGTTTACGCCACCAATTACGTTCTCAACGTAGAGGCAGTTCGGCAACAGAAAACAAAGGCTCGGTGCCAAAAAAGGCTAAAGCGACACCAGCTAAAACTTCAGTTCTTGATCGAGTTGCTCAGCAACACGGTGGTTCTGAGCGGGTGTCGCCAGCTTCTTTATCAGCCTCTTCGACAGAGAATGTGACCAATGATAATGAACCTTATCGCTGGAAACCGTCTAAACCTGTAGTGAAAGAGGTAAGCAAAGAGCTTACACCTACTCAAATAAAGCGTGCGTTAGAGCATATTAAGACACCAGAAATGGTCGACAAATTGCTTCAAGAGTCGATTGCTCAAGATGAATGGTCAGCCACGATTCAAAAGCTAGAGACAGCCAAGCTTGTTGAACAGTTAGCATTGAACTCAGTGTTTGCTAAAAACGACACATCAATCACTTTAACGTTAAGAGCGAGCCAAGCTCACTTGAATACCGACCGTGCACAGAGTGAGCTATTGCAGTCTCTCAATACTGTGCTTGGGGAAGAGTGTCATTTGAGTGTTGAAATCGGTGATGGTGGAGAAACGCCGCTAGAATTACGAGAACGACTGTATCAAGGTAAGTTGAAAGACGCGTTTACCGCTTTAGAAAACGATGCCAACGTACAGTTCATTGAAAAACGTTTTGCCGCTGAACTCGACAGAGACAGCGTTCGTCCTATCTAGAACGTTTTCTTGTTTAGTGACCGGCGTATCATCCCAGATAAGCAAATCTGAGAACTGAACATCGAGGGGTTGAATCACACTGTTTTAACCCCCATTTAAGCTCGTATAGCTTAATTAATTTTTAATAAACCAATTAGACCAGAGAGTATTAACATGTTTGGTAAAGGCGGTATGGGCAACATGATGAAGCAAGCCCAGCAAATGCAAGAGCGCATGCAAAAGCTTCAAGAAGAAATCGCAAATATGGAAGTTACAGGTGAGTCAGGTGCTGGCCTTGTAAAAGTAACGATCACTGGTAGCCACAGCGTTCGCCGTGTTGATATCGATGAAAGCCTAATGGAAGACGATAAAGAGATGCTTGAAGATCTTATCGCTGCTGCTTTCAACGATGCGGCTCGTCGCGTTGAAGAAACTCAAAAAGAGAAAATGGCTAGCGTAACTGGCGGAATGCAACTTCCACCAGGTATGAAGATGCCTTTCTAAGAAACTATTTCTAAAGGTTTATTCAGGCTGCGGTTTATCTTGAGTAAATCGTTACTTGAAAATTAGAACGGTTAAATATGCGTACCAGTCATATGCTGGAGCATTTGATGGAGGCCTTACGTTGTCTACCTGGGGTTGGCCCCAAGTCGGCGCAGCGTATGGCCTTTCATTTGTTACAGCGCGATAGAAAAGGCGGCCTACAGTTGGCTGAAGCTCTTAGCCAAGCAATGACCGAAATTGGTCACTGTAATGAGTGCCGTACTTTTACTGAAGAAGATACCTGCCACATTTGTACCAATCCTAAACGTCAGGAAAATGGTCAAATCTGTGTAGTAGAGAGCCCAGCAGACATTGCAGCTATCGAAGCAACAGGCCAATATTCTGGTCGTTACTTTGTGCTTATGGGTCACCTTTCACCACTTGATGGTATTGGTCCAAGTGATATCGGTCTCGATGTTTTGGACTACCGCCTGCGTCGTGGTGATATCTCTGAAGTAATCCTAGCGACCAACCCGACAGTTGAAGGGGAAGCGACAGCGCACTACATTGCTGAGCTATGTAATGCCCATGAAGTGAACGCTAGCCGTATCGCTCATGGTGTTCCCGTTGGTGGTGAGCTAGAGCTGGTGGATGGCACCACGCTTTCGCACTCCTTACTCGGTCGTCATAAGATCTAAAAAAGCCGCTTGGTGAAGCATCACTAAGCGGCTTTTTCTTTTATTGCTTTAGACGTTTTTCAGCGCTTAATCTGAACCTCTCACCGCTTTGTATATCATCGCGCCAATCACGGCACCAATAATCGGTGCAATCCAGAATAGCCACAATTGCGAAACGGCCCAATCACCGACAAATACGGCTACACCAGTACTTCGCGCAGGATTCACCGAGGTATTGGTTACAGGGATACTGATAAGGTGAATTAGGGTCAAACAAAGACCAATTGCGATAGGTGCAAACCCAGCGGGTGCTTTCGAATCCGTCGCGCCCATAATCACGAATAGGAACACCATGGTCATGACCACTTCACAAACGAGAGCTGCTGTGAGCGAGTAGCCGCCCGGTGAGTGTTCACCATAACCATTTGAAGCAAAGCCAGATGCCGCAGCGTCAAAGCCTGCTTGGCCTGAAGCAATCACAAATAACACACCACCCGCGATAATACCGCCAATGACCTGGGCAATAATGTAAGGTGCGACGTCTTTGGCATCAAAGCGGCCACCGCTCCAAAGACCAATTGTAACAGCAGGGTTGAGATGACAGCCGGATATATGGCCAATAGCAAAAGCCATGGTGAGTACGGTTAAACCAAACGCGAGGGAAACCCCGAGTAAGCCGATACCTACATCGGGAAAAGCAGCGGCTAAGACGGCACTACCACAACCACCTAACACCAACCAAAATGTACCGAATATTTCTGCGATATACCTATTCATAACGATCCTTATTAATCTGTACCAGTATCAACAAGATAGTTTAGATTTCGCAGAAGTGTGAAATCTTGTGTATATAGTTGAAAGAAAGAACAGAGAATCTTATGTAATCACTTCGAACTCGCACTAAAGATCGTTAAGGTCAGTCGTATTCTATCGCTATTTTAGCAAGTAAGAGTGACCTGATAATTAGCCGTATTTGTGTCAGTATTCTTTTTATTTAAACTACGATGAGTTGATAAAAATTAAGTAAGTTCTACTTCTACCAACACCCCAAAGTGATCTGATACAACCGGATAAAAATCGTGATTAAAAATCACCTTATGCTGCTTTACCACTACAGGCTGATTACTAAGTACTAAATCAATGCGTAGCGCTTGGCTATTTTGCTCCCAACCATCAATGTTTTTAATGACAGTGGTTCCATCATCTTTGATTTCAGCAACTTCATAACAATCCATCAAACCGCGTTGTAATACGTAATCATAGCCTTCATTACGTATATGGCTTGGGTTGTTGAAATCGCCTAATAGAAAGCTCAACTCTGTTGGTAAAGTTGCCTTGATTCGGTCGAACTGATCCTCAAATGAGTTCTCTGAGTCATTCCACCAGCCACAATGACAATTATAAAGATTAAAATCACCCTGTTGAGAGGTCACTTTAATACGCACTGCTCGCCGATGTTTCCAAAAGCTCACATCATAGCTATCACTTAAATCAATGACCTCATGTTCGACAATCGGTAGTCGCGTTAAAAATGAGAGCCCCTCTTGATATACTTCATAACTTTGATGAACGAAATCCCACGTAAGTTGGTAGTGATGACCGTATTCCATGAGTTTTTTCTGTAATAAATAACCATAGTTATTCGCCAACACAGTGTGATTGGTTAATATATTGGCATCAACGGCCGGGCTATCTTGATGTTGATTCACTTCCTGTAATGCAACCACATCGCACCCTTGCTCGATAATGGCTTGCGCGACCACATCTAACTTTTCTAGCTGTTTTTCTTCTTGCCAACTGTGGGTATTTAGTGTCATTAACTTCATTATTATTCACTTATTTATTCTAGTGAGATAAAACGCAGCGCAAGGCTGCGTTTCTCGAGGTTATTTGATCTAAAAAGAATTACGCAGGTTGTGCTGAATATTTCTCTATTAACTTAGATTTAATAACATCCACCCCAGGGCCATAAATAACTTGTACACCCTGTTCTTTAATCACAGCACCAAGAGCCCCTGTCGGCTTCCATGATGCATATTCAGCAACCAACTTCGGATCATTAACTGTAATACGCAAGCGAGTCATACAAGCATCAATCTCAGCAATATTGGCACGGCCACCTAAATTCTGAATAATAATGTTCATCTTCTCATCTTCTGACATCGATTCTGAGCTTTCATCCAGGTAGTTACCCATACGACCCGGTGTTGGTAACTTCAATTTCACGATTAGGAAGCGGAACAATCCATAGTTAACCACAAAGAAAACAATAGAAACTAATGCAAAGCGAACCAGATCACCACCGATGCCCGCTGAAACCATCATAGGTATACGAGTGAGTAACTCAATCAAACCAAAGGCATGTACACGTAGGTCCATCACATCGACCAACGCAAATGCAACTCCTGTTAACACAGCATGTGCAACATACAAAACGGGAGCGATAAACATAAACATGAATTCAATAGGCTCAGTCACACCGGTTAATAACACAGCAAGACAGGCAGATAAGAACATTGGCTTATATTGTGCGCGCTTATCACTATCAACACAGTGATACATCGCAAGTCCAATACCAATCAATGAAGAGGCTGCGATAATAACTTGGCCTGCTTTAAAGCGTGCTGGGTGCACCGTATCTAACAGGTGTTGGTAAGTTGTCGGATCGCTTAATTTAAGATTATTTAAATCGCTGACCCAAGCAAGCCATAATGGATCTTGACCATAAACACTTGAGCCCGCATTCATCCCAGTCAAAAGCTCATAAGTACCACCCAACTCGGTGTAATTCATTGGAATAGTTAAAGTGTGGTGTAAACCAAATGGCAGTAATAAACGCTCTAACGTACCATACAAGAAAGGAGCAGTGATCGGCGCAGTGTCTTTAGAGGTAGCAATCCATTGACCAAAATCATTAAGCGCACCTTGAATTAAAGGCCATATTACAGATAAACCAAACGCAATAATCAGCGAATAGAAAATAACAACAAAAGGTACAAAACGCTTACCGTTGAAAAATGCTAATGCCTGAGGTAAGCGAGCGAAGTCATGATAGCGGTTAAATAAGTTGGCACCTAAATAGCCAGACATAATACCGATAAACACACCCATATTTAGGGCAGGAGCACCCAAAATATTCGTGAAGAATTGAGAGACAGGTAACTCAGAACCAAATAGGCTCATCACAACCGCTTCTGGGTCACTGAGCATAGCGTTATCCACGCCCAATATAACCCCAGTGATACGGTTGATTAAGATGAAGGCAATTAGCGCGGCAAATGCGCCACCTGCACGCTCTTTTGCCCACGAGCCACCAATCGCGACCGCAAATAATAGGTGAAGGTTAACAATGATCCCCCAACCTATGTTTTCCATTATAGCGCCTAGTGTTTCAATGGCACCAAACCCACCCGCATACATTGCGACCACTTTACCTAGTGATATCATGATACCAGCGGCAGGCATCACCGCGATAACAACGATAAGGGACTTCCCAAATCGTTGCCAAAAATCAAACGATAGTAACTTACTCATAAATAGTTCCTTGATTTAAATACAGGCTAACGTTATCAGCGCCTAGCCATAAATATAATTTAGTGCTTTCTTGCAAATATATACGCGGCATAAGCGGGGGCTATTTGCGTTGTTATAAAATCTGAGCGAACGTGTTCATTGTTAATATTCTGATTATCAAGCATTAACTCGCCTAATTGGGTGCAGTCGATATCAACAACGCTCTCTTGTGGACTTAAATTGGTAATAATGGTCCATGTCATGTCTTGAGCAACACGTTGATAAACATAGATATTAGGATCGTTAGCTAGCAGTAATTGATAACGGCCAACCACTAAGCTTTCATGTGACTTGCGCAAAGCAATCAACTGCTTATAGAAACCTAAGATCGAATTTGGATCTTGCTGTTGTTGCTCAACATTGATATCTGCATACTGTTGATTCACCGAGAACCAAGGTTGCACCTCAGAAAAACCGGCAAAATCCTGGTCATTCCATTGCATTGGCAAGCGACTGTGGTCGCGGGATACTTGATTTAACAAGGCTAAGATATCGGCATCGCTCTGACCTTGTTGCGATAGCTTTTGAATTAAATTTCTCGCAGACACATCGTTAAATTCGTCAAGAGAAGTAAACTGATGATTTACCATACCAATCTCTTGGCCCTGATAAATAAATGGAGTTCCTTTCATCAAGAAATAACAACTCGCTAACGCGGTAGCACTGGCATACCTAGAGTTAGGATCGGCAAAAGTATCAATACTACGAGCTTGATCGTGGTTTTCTAAATAAAGCGCATTCCAGCCTTTACCTTCTAAGGCATCTTGCCAACGCGATAAAATGCGTTTGAACGCCACGAGATCGAAATTCTCGTTGCTTTGTTCTTCCGACCATAGCTTCATGTGTTCAAACTGAAAAATCATGTTAAAAACACCACCTTGATCGTGCTCGGTCGCTTCAGCAACCCAAGGCAATGCGTTGTCGGCCGTCACCCCATTGGCCTCACCAACGGTCACGATATCAAAAGGCGAAAACGCCTGCTCTTTTAACTCAAACAGATGTTTTTCAATCCCTGCCACATTCATATGATAATCGAATGAAGAGACATAGTTTTCACCCTTTGGATTGGGTAAAGAGGGTAAACCAGCTTGTTTTTGAATATGGCTAATTGCATCGACACGGAAACCATCAATACCTCGTTCCAACCACCAATGAATCATTTTAAATAGTGCTTGTTTAACTTCAGGGTTTTCCCAATTAAGATCTGGCTGTTTTTTAGAAAATAGGTGCAAATAATATTGTGCAGTTTTGTCATCATATTCCCATGCACTACCATGAAAAATACTTTCCCAGTTATTTGGTTCGCAAGTCGGCTTTTCAGCTGTAGGCTCACAACCATCACGCCAAATATACCAATCACGCTTAGGGCTATCTTTGTTATCTCGCGATTCGATGAACCATGGATGCTCATCGCTAGTGTGGTTTATCACTAAATCCATAATAATGCGAATGCCACGTTCATGAGCAGCAGTGATTAATTTATCCACATCCTCAAGGGTTCCAAAGTCAGGATGAATCGCTTGATAGTCACTGATATCGTAACCGTTATCATCATTCGGTGATGCGTAGAATGGGCAGATCCATATTAAATCAATGCCCAAATCAGCAAGATAATCTAGCTTAGCAATGATCCCATTGATGTCACCAATACCGTCCTGGTTTGTATCATAAAAACTACGGGGATAAATTTGGTAGGCAGTTGCTTTCTTCCACCACGTGAGTGGTTTTGAGTGTAGATTATTAGCGAGTGTCATCGGTTATACTATGTGTGTTATCGTTAACACATAGTGTTAAATGGAACCTATTTGGACTCAATACAATTTCAGAGAAACTGTGAACTTTCTCTCATTCTTATGTCGAATGTGCCTTCAACGGAACTGAAATCGCGCTTGAGCAATTTTTTGACAGCTTGGTAGCCCACTTGATAGTAGTTAAAAGCGACAGTAGTCAGGCTTGGGACTAACAAATCGCTGTAGTCATAGTCACCCATGCCTACAATCCATAAGTTATGACCAATCTTGAGTTGCTGTTCTTTGGCGCGACGATATAAACGAATAGCAATATTATCGGTGGCACAAAAGTAGACATGATTAGGCTGTAATTGAATTGCCTGGTAGCCGGCTTTGTCCTCCGAGTTGGCTAGAGCTTGTAGTGAAAAATTCAACTCAGGGACGGTGTCAGTAATGGTGGCTTGCATCAACTTAGTACGGCTGGAAAGCATACGCTCATCATAAATATAATGTACGGCTGCCAGCGGTGCCTGCTGTTGTTTTAACTGAGTGATGGTTTGGGAAACGAGTGCTTTAATTGCAGCATGGTCGGGGTAATATAAACAGCAATGGTGGGGGGTGTTTTTACCAATAAATAACACATTGTCTAAGGTTTGATAAAACGTCTCTTCGACACTGTGCTTTGAAGCAATAATAATAGTGCCCAATGCATTTAAGCCATTAAACTCTCTCACAGCTTGGCATTCTGACTCATGGTTAAACCCTGAGGCATGAAAAAGCATTCGTACTTGTGATTCATTGGCAGCCGCCAGTGCTCCTTTGATTACTAAACTAGTTGTATAAGACTCAATGCGAGGAGCAACGAAACCAATAATATTAGATTGGCTACGAATGGAACGAGCAAATATATTAGGGGTATAATGATTTTCTTTGACGATAGCATCAATTTTAAGGCGATTTTCAGCCGAGACATAACCGTCATTAAAGTAACGTGACACGGTCATTGTTGAAATTCCAAGCTGTCTTGAAATCTCCGCCATGGTCATTTTTTTACTCATCACATTTTCCTTCCATAATGTATTATTGCCATATTATCCAATATATTGGCTGACAACAAAGTAAATAAAAACGCTACCTGATGATATACACATAGTACTTCAAGTTTATAAGGTATTGTCCACTTCTCGACCTGAACTGAATACCCGTAGTCATGGCCTTGCTCGCTCAGGTCTTCAGTGCAACGACTGCTAATTTAAAAATGGGCAGGAGATATCACCGACGTAGCTACAAACAAATATTGGCTATAATTAGTTGCCATTATTGACCTTTATTCAAGGCAAGTTATTGGTTGGTTTATGGGTACGAGAATAAAGGCCTCACTGATCTGTGATGTCTTATCGATGGCTTTATTTCGCCGAGAGTTTCCTGAAACGGTTATTACTCATAGCGAGGTAGTCAGTACTGTTTGAAAGACTATTGAGGCCTCATAAGCACCTATAACCTATAACCTATAACCTATAACCTAAAGCAAAGTATGAGTAGGAAAAGAAATTGCTGGGATATAGAAAAGGGCTAATACGCTTAGGTAATGGCTTCTAACTCGATCAGGTTATCAAGGGCTTGTTGGTCGGTTTTACCACAAATGACAGGGCAAGCTTTGAATTGGTGACATACCTTCGGGCGTGAAGGTTGACCAAATAATTTGCAGAGATCTTGCTCATTTAATTGGGTGCAGCGTACCCCAGCAGGCTTACCATTAGGCATTCCAGGAATAGCAGATGTAATACTTGGAGCGATACAGCATGCTCCACAACCTAGGCGACATTCCATCAAATTAAACTCACTAAATAACAGGGTGCGCGATAGTAGCAAAAAATGATGAGAGTGACAGCTGTTGATTGAATCAAAGAATGAACAATTATTATCCTTGAACTTTTTATGGGCTAGCGGTATAACACGCACCCCAGTAAAAGAGTAAGAAGTAATCCTATGACGAATCCATTTTGGCAAGAAAAGACACTAGAACAGATGACCGAGAACGAGTGGGAATCACTTTGTGACGGTTGTGGGAAGTGCTGCCTGCATAAACTAATGGATGAAGATAGCGATGAAGTTTACTACACCAATGTGGCGTGTAGCTGGTTAAACGACAAAACATGTTCGTGTAAAGATTACTCGAACCGCTTCACTTCAGGTGAAGAGTGTTTGAAGCTGACTCGTGACAAGATCGATGAGTTTCACTGGCTACCAGACACTTGTGCTTACCGTCTTCTATCAGAATCTAAGCCGATCCCTGAATGGCACCCGTTGATCACCGGATCAAAAACAGAGATGCATGCAGCAGGTGAAAGCGTTCGTAACAAAGTGGTATACGAAATCGATGTTGTCGATTGGGAAGATCACATTCAAAACTTACCTGATAGACTAAAACCTCACAATTAACTTTCAAAGTTGAGAATGCTGTATATACATGATTGTATGTACAGTATGAGGTTTAGTATGTCAGATAACGATGAAAATCAGAAAAAGGTAATACGAAAAGAGGTAGAGATTTCATCTATCCCTAACTTCGTTTACGAGAAACCATTGGTATCCATTGATGAGAATGGCGAACCTCAGGTTACCTACCGTGCCAATGGTAATACGTTCCTAATCAAGAAACTTCCCTTACTCTATATCGCTGGGTATGACGACAAAGACAACCTAATCAGCTACCAGCCATTAGACATGGTCAATGAGTTCTTATTGTCGAAAGCAATCGATGATGGCGTGCTTGAGCTTGGTACAGATGCACAGGGGCTTGCCCATTACTTCAGCTTCATACTGGACAAACAGGCAGAGTGGGATGCTGAATACGATGAAGGGGACTTTGACCCTATCTATGATGACCCCCGTCCAGAATGGAGTATCTTTCCTCGTAACAAACAAGAACGGGTAACATACCAATATCGAGATGGAATAAAGCAGCTCGCTATTAATGGCGTATTGGCTAAAACAACGGCTAGGCAATATATGAGTAGTGTTGTTGGTTTCTACAAACACTGTCTTCGCCAAGGTATCCGCTTTAATAACCCTCCCTTCCAGTTTGAGACAGTGAATATCCATTTCGCAGCATCTGCATCCAGTATGAAAGCTTACCAACGTAAGCAGGTACATACGACGGATATGCGGATTAAGTTTTCTAAGTCATCACGCAGTGGCGGCACAAACCTCAGCAACTTGCGCCGTGATCTAAAGCCGTTTACTAATAATGAATGGAACATCCTGCAAAACATATTAATGAAGTCCCGTAGGGTAGTTCGTCATGGTGACAATAATAAACTGCATTCACTGCCTATTGAGTTTTGCCTACACCCAATGATTTGCCGCAATACAGGGTTACGCCGTGAGGAAGCTGCGAGCCTTCATTTAGGGCAGATAGTTAATCCTGAGACCATGATTCAGGATGGCAAAGAGGTGTTTAAAAAGCCTGTTATGGACTTGGGTGTCGGTGATAAGTATCAGTCACTCACAAAGACAGCTGAGGGCTTCGCAGAGAAGAATAAAAGCCGCGTTACCATTATCCCCGCCGCATTGATGAAGATGCTTTACGATTACTCGCAGTCTGACAGGTATCAAAAGCGCCTTGAGAAATTCAAAGTATGGTGCAAGGAGCAGGCTGAGGCAGGTCATACGCATTTCTTTGAGGGTGATGATGCAATCAACCCCGAACTGGAATACCTGTTTATTACCCAGTCTGGGAAACCCATGTTTACGCGGTTACAAGACTTTACTGGGCGCTGGGTTGAAATACGTAACACAGCAAACCTAACCCAAGGTCTTGACCAGCCTATTGTCGGCTCTATACATAATCTGCGTTCAACATTTGCCGTGAATGTATTCCGCCACCTTTTAAATAAAAAGGATGAGCATGGCAACCCGTCAATCACACCCGATGATGCATTGGATAGGGTGTCAGTGTTGCTAGGCCATGAAGATAGGGCGACGACGATGGAATACCTGAAAATTGCACAGGATATGCCCTCTGCCGATGAAATCTACGAGGATGTACTGGACTATATTGGCGCTTTTGATGATTTGGAGGTGGCAGTATGATGCAGGGACGTAAGCGTACCAAAATTACAACAAAGAAGACCAGCGCACCTATCATCCCACTTCGTTTTGAAGATATGGTTTTAGATTATGGCAATGGACGTAAAGCCTACACTCACCGCCTGCGCTACCGTCATGTCCCGACAGTGAAACAGATTGAATCAGGGAGTGGCGTGTTGGCGAATCGGGATGGTATCGTTAGGGAAATTCACCAACGGCTAAACTCCTTACCTGAAAACTGGTCAAAGCAGGGTTATTTTTCTGGGCTTGTTACCTACTTCCTGTATCTTGATGGCATTGGTTATCACGGTGACCTTTTTACTAATGCCGTCATGATTGATTGCTTAAAGCACTTCAATAAATTAAGCGAGAAAGGTGAGCAGGTATCGGCAGCAGCGCAAATTAAAAGCGGCTTATCTTTCTTATTAAGGCAGTGGAACAGAGAAGCTGACCTTAAGGTACTGCCAGAAGTTGCGGCACTCCCTTTGGTTGCAAATAAATCGTTTCATGTGGAAACAGAGCTGAAGCCGTTATCCAAAATATTGGTTAAAGGCGCTGTGGCCTTTCAGGAAGCGATTGAGAACAATGAGTTGCTAGATATTCATCCGTTCTTTGATGAAGAGCGGTTTGATGAACAAGCAAAGCGTAATGGCTGGACATTAAGGCAATGTGCAGACAAGAAAAGGGGCTTCAAGCTGTGCATGAGATCCATATCTGCAAACCTAAAGGTCGCCTCGCTTCCACATGAGCGACTTCATCGACAGGTATTTTATAATCAGGCATCACGCAATTGGTTTTTCGTGTTCTCAATGCTGACAGGCATGAATACATCGGTGCTCGCTAACGTACAGCATAAGGATGTTTCATTTAAGAGTATTGGTAGTGGGCGATTTGTTTTTGACGGTGAGAAGTTCAGGGCAGGCTATAAGGATTTAGATAATAGCGCTGGCTTTAGCCAGCGAACTAAAGAGTTGATTACCCGATGGCTAAAAACATCTAAAGTGATGTACCAATCACTGGGTATCCCGCTGTCAAATGAACTGCCGCTGTGCCCTTTCTTTAATGGCAATGGTGAGGTTTGGACATTCAATAACCCTTCTACAAATATTGGCTACATCAATACTCAGCTTGAGAAGATAACTGGCTTAACGGTTAGTACAAGCCGATTCAGGGCAACAAAATCTGATGTACTGATGCGAGTCACTGAGGATATCTTCCTTGTGTCACAGGGGCTGAATAATGAAATAAATGTTGTCGCCCAACGCTACACGAGTGGTGTTCAGGCAGACCATGATAACAACCTTAATGCCACGATGGGTGCACAATACGCTATTGCCAAGGGGGAGGATATTGGAAAAGCCATCGAGGGTGCAAAGGCGATGCGCAGCGATATTCTGTCAGATTATGATTATAAGAATTTGCGCAGCCGTGAAAGCAAAGAGCAGCCATTAATGACAACGCCCAGTGGCATCAAGTGCGCAGGGGCAACACCAGAGAAGCTTATTGCGGAAGCAAGGCGCATGAAGCAGTTGGGCATCGATTTTTCGAAAGATACGGGGCGTTGCACGGATTTTCTTGCTTGCTTTGATTGTGACAGCCATAAATTGGTGGCGTCAGAAAATGATATCTGGTTGATGCTGTCATTTTTAGAACAAATCGAAGATCTTAAAGAGATGGTGGCAAGTAATTCCGCACCGAAGGATGAGTATTTTGTGGTGGAGGGGATATTGAAAAAAGTCCTTCTCAGGCTGAAACAAAAAGCACTTAAAAACTACGCTCAAGCAAAACAGAAAGTGGATGACGGTGAGTACCACCCGCTTTATCAAGACCGAGCCAGCGCAAGCCAATTCTTTAAGGGGTAATTTTATGTCTGAAAAGCTTATACAGCTTCGCCAAGAACTTGTTGAAAACCCGTATG
This sequence comes from Vibrio sp. 10N.261.54.A5, assembly GCF_041471145.1. NCBI lineage: Bacteria > Pseudomonadati > Pseudomonadota > Gammaproteobacteria > Vibrionales > Vibrionaceae > Vibrio > Vibrio sp. 10N.261.54.A5. The sequence goes on from NZ_JBFRNU010000026.1 coordinate 25,977, forward strand.
TGACGTTTGACTCTGACGGGAAAGGTGTTTCTCGAGTCTTTGATGCAAAGTGGGATTTCCACGCCCTGAACCAGAATGTGAAAACAGTTTCTTTTAGGCATATTGGTGAGAAGTATCGCCTTGATATTCAGTCTTACCTCTATGCGCTGATGCAATGGCAAAAGAAAAAATCAAACTCCAATTCCCATACGGCTGTTAGCTCGTTGGCAAATACAAGGAATCGATTAAACACCATCGCAACACGCTGGGGAAAAAGTGATTTCAGCTTGCTTTCGAGCGAGCGAGAGTGGAAAAAGTATACTAAAGCATTACATGGGGTTGGCGGTGTAGGTATGTGCCAACACATTGCGTCTACGATTAATGCATTGAATAAAGTGGGTCTTGTAACGCGTTATGTCCATAAACGGGAGTATACCAAGTGGGTTAACCCTGATGCTGGTAACGGTCAGGCCATTGCATTTCCTGAAGCGATTCATGTCAGTATTTTAAGGGCAGTTGTTGAGTTTGTGGAAACCTATCACCCATATCGCCATCAGATTTCAGAGGCGATGGAGAAGCTATACACCTATCAGGATGAAATGTTCAACGCTGAGCTAAAAGCACTCGATGTAAGTGCCCTTAACGTGAGGCAAATGACGGCATTCAGCATAAGGATGTCACGCAGATCAAGAAGGTGGCCTGAACGGAAAGCCATTCCTAACTTCTCCTTTTACAGGCGTGGAAATTGGTTAGGAGTAATGCTCAGGATGTGCTTTATCTGTATTGGCTTATTCTCCGCCGCCCGAAAGGAAGAGCTGCTCTCCATGAACAAAGAGAGCTATGACGATACATTAGCTGCTGTGCCCAAGGTCTCAGGGTTTTCGACAAAGGGAAATAAGGGTGAAAGAATTTATACGACGTGGAATACTTCCCCTATCGCAAAGCTGGCACTGGAGCTAGCTTATGACGCCACGCAAGCCGCGAGAAAATACAGTTTAGAACGACTGGATGACGGTTTTCAACATGGTCTGTTAACCCAAGACCAATATAATGCAAAGAAACAAGACCTTGAAAGTGCCTTTATTTCTTCTGACATCCCTTATGGCAGTGAAGCGCTCATAAATAAAGCATCGCTAAAATACAGTATTGACGGGGCTGGTGATGCATTGAATATGAAAGAGTTCAACATTACTGCGACCGCCGAAGACGTTGACGAATTCGACCTGTTAAATCCAGATCGAGCAGGAAGTTTAAAGATTGGAGGCGGTTTACCAAAGCTTAGTCCACATGGCTTGCGAAGGAGTTTTGTGGTCTTTATGGTGAAGAACCGACTGGGCAATGCGCTTACAGTAAAATACCAACTTAAACACCGCAATATTAATATGTCCAACTGGTACGCGAATTATTCCGAACTGGCGCGTACCAACCAACTGCTGATGGATACAAAGTTAATGAGTGAAGTTGATGAAGCCATTGAAAACTCAGCAGTGGACGCATGGGATGAGATTTACAATGTATCCGATACCTTAAGTGGTGCTGAAGGCGAGCGCATAGCCCAAAATAAAGTAGAGCGGCTAGCACAAGGGGAAGAAATTGTTATGTCCCGAAGTGAGTTGCTCGCTTTGGTAAGGTCTGGTGACAAATCCATTGTGTTGCTTCCTACAGGTGGCTACTGCACCAATCGTAATTGTGAGCGCCTTTGCTCATTGATGGATATTGTTGAAGCCCCCTGTGAGCATAAGGTAATCACTGATAAAGCGGCTAAAAGGCTTTCAAGGGAGCGGGACAACCTCATTGCTTCGTTCAGGGCAATCAATGATATGGGTGATTATGCCAGTGAGTTGATTCTGGATGCCAGGAAAAAGAAGATTCAGTCCATTGAACCTACATTGGTCAAACACAGCATCCCATTTGATGGCTTCAATGATGATATTAAGGCGGTATGGTGATGAAAGTTGAGTATAAGGCAACCTGCAAGGCTGAAGGGTTACTGGTCAATGCATTTCAGCGCTTATTAGATGGCAAGCCGCTTCATGTTAAGGCTACGGGTAAGTTAACGTTGAACCGAATCAATAATGAAGCCCAACTTGGCAACAGCTATGTCCATAAGTTTAAAGAGTTCGTGGCCTACGCCAAGCCTGTTATCGATGAATACAACCACAACCGCGATAAGGCGATGACAACAGGCTTAGATATTGAGCTAGATGTCCCTTTGTCTGAGTTTGATAGGCTAAAACACGAATTAAAAAAAGCAAATGAGCTTAAGGATAAATACAGGGTGCAACGAAACAATGCAGTTGAGGCCCGGAAGCAGTTAGAGGTTGAAAATGCCAGGCTCCGTTTCAGGGTGTTTGACCTACAACAAGAGCTTTTAGATGAAAACTCAGTTGTGACACCCATAAAATAACACTTTCCCACGCTCAAAGTGTAATGGGGTAAAGGGAAGTCACACCTTTCTGCCCTAAACCTTGTTAGCACAACGAACTTGCCGTTTGGTGAATATTACAGTTGACCAAATTAATCTAATCCGTACTTTAAGTGCTTATATAGAAGTTTTCCGTAGTTCTGCCCTGAAACTCTGTCAGCGCCGATGTAAAAATGACCCACTAACGCCGATTTAAAATTGACCCACCTGAGGCAAACTATCCGTTCGTAAATGGACAAAGCGGCGGATTATGATCAATCAGGAGCAACTAGTGGAAATACACGTTTTACATCAACAAGGGTGCAGCATCCGCCGTATCGCCAAGGATTTGGGTATTTCAAGGAATACCGTTCGTAACTATCTTCGTGATAAAAGCAAAGCCCCCGTGTATCCAGGGCGTCAACCGCGATCAACTAAACTTCAGCCATACCATGACTACTTGCGTACTCGCATTGACGCAGCAAAACCGTATTGGATACCAGCAACTGTCCTACTTCGTGAATTAAAAGCGCTTGGCTATGAGGGCGGTATAACGATGCTCAAGGAGCACATCAAACAATACAAACCTAGTACGCCTGTCGACCCTGTGGTTCGATTCGAGACAAAGCCTAGTGAGCAGATGCAAGTCGACTTCACTACCATCACGCATTACGGCGTACGTGTTAAAGCCTTCGTTGCAACGCTTGGTTATAGCAGAGCGACGTTCGTTCGCTTTTGTGAGCGAGAGCGTCAAGAAGACTGGGTTGAAGGTCTTGAAGAAGCGTTTGAATACTTCGGTGGCGTACCCAAAGAAGTTCTCTTCGATAATGCGAAGGCCATCATGATAGAGCGAGATGCTTACGGTGAAGGAGAACACCGATGGAACCCGATGTTGCTCACTTCCGCCAAGAAATACAACTTCAAACCAAGAGCGTGCCGTCCTTATCGCGCAAAAACCAAAGGGAAAGTGGAGCGATTTAACTCTTACTTGAAAAGCAGCTTCGTCACTCCGCTTGCTGCGACACTCAAACAACACGGACTTAAGGTCACCGTCGATGTTCTTAATGGACATATCGGCGCATGGTTAGAGACCGTCGCTCACCAACGAATCCACGGCACGACGGGCACAAAGCCTCAGGTTCTGTTAGAGAAAGAACGTTTTACACTTCAGCCCCTTCCGTCACTGACACAGCCGATAGCACCGATAATAATGAGTGGTAATGTCATGCCAGTTGAGAGCTTCCAACACCCACTCTCAACATATGATGCGCTGCTGGAGGTGCGAGTATGAATCTTCAAATGAATCGCATCGAAGATGCCTGTGCAACGCTGAAGTTACAAGCAATGGGTCAGGAGTGGCCGAGACTAGCAGAAGTCGCTAACAATCGTGAGTTGAGTTTAGCCGATTACTTAGAGTCACTTCTAAACGCAGAGCTTGAAGCGAGAGCTGAACGCACAAGAGCAACGCTGACTAAGTTCGCCAGCTTCCCTATGGAGAAAACGTTCGATGACTATGACTTCAAGTTCGCAACAGGTGCCCCAAGGAAACAGCTCAAGGAGCTAACAGGGTTAGCGTTCATCGAGCGAAAGGAGAACGTAGTACTACTTGGTCCAAGTGGTGTCGGTAAGAGCCATCTTGCAGTGAGCCTTGGCCAAATAGCAGTACAAAAGGGCTTAAAGACACGGTTCATCACAGCAGCAGACTTAATGCTTCAACTGTCTACAGCGAAAGCTCAAGGCAAACTTGAAAGCTACCTGAGACGAAGTGTGCTCGCTCCAAAGCTTCTTATCGTCGACGAAATCGGATATCTACCGTTCGGCAGAGAAGAAGCGAACTTGTTCTTCAACGTCATCGCTAAACGATACGAGCAAGGCAGCATTATCGTGACCAGTAACTTGCCGTTCTCTCAATGGTCAAATGCGTTCGCCGACGATACGACACTAACTGCGGCATTACTGGATAGGCTTCTTCATCATTCGCATATCGTACAAATCAGTGGAGAAAGCTACCGATTACGAGGAAAGAAGGCGGCTGGAACCATACCAACGGTTCTAGAAAATCTATCTGAAAGTAGAAGTTAATTACGTGGGTGGGTCAGTTTTACTTCGGCGATAACGTCGATAAGTGGGTCAATTTTAAACTGGCGTTGACAACTCTATCAATTTCACACAACCGATGGATACCAGTTGAGTTACATAATGAATGACAGCAACATAGAAGTAATGCAAACACGGAAAAATTCCAATTATTTAAGCGTTAGCTTTCTTTCTTAATTTTCTGGAGACTAAAATGTTAGAAAGTTGTGGTTATTGTAATGGGCAGTTTAAACCGTTAAATAGTACCCAAAAATACTGTTGTAAAAGTTGCAAAAACTGTAGCCATTCTTCGAGTCGATTAGATCAAAAAGATACGCGGAAATTACTAACTGTCTCTAGCTATTATGCAACAGATGGAGGGCGGCAAGAAGTTGAGAGAGGTTCACATGATGCTACTTTACTCCATCACGGAATGACTAGAGATGAATGGTTAGATAAATGGAAAGAAACAAATAGTTTTCGCCTCCCAAAAAGCTAACAAGAAATTTAAATGGAACAAAACCAGTTCGCCATGTTTCGTTCCTCAACAAGTTTGGCAAACTATTTTTGTCCGCTTAATTAGGCGCTATCGAGAGGAAGTATGTCAAAAAATGAAGTGATTTTGTCCAATTCGGGGATAGGCGAATTTGTAATTTCACTTACCCCTGATATTCCAATGATCATAGTTACTATCTTTATTGGTATAAGCTCGGTGATAAATGCGCGGACAGTAAATAGAATTACTAAGGATAACCAAAAGCAACATGGGTTACAAAAGAGAGCTGAAATTCGTCAGAAGTGGCAGGATGATTTTAAGCTTAATATCTCAGAGTTAGTGTCACTAGCAACTATTGTTAACTTGCGGTGCCGAGGCGACAAAGCATTTTCATCAACATCTGAGTATTTTGAATTGTGGCAAAAGTTGTTTCATTATCAAACGCGAATAACGTTGATGATGGATGAGCAAAAAGACTATGCAACGATTATAGATCGTCTCGTGGAGGATGTATTTTCACATGCTGCAGACACAAGTATTGACACTAAAGGGTTAGCCGCATATAGCAACGCCTTGGTTGAACAATCTCAAACTGTCATAGAAAAAGCATGGCAAGATATCAATAAAGATTTGGGGTAAAAAATATAACAAACAGCCACGAAAAGTGTGCTGTTTTGACCTGAAGTTGCGAGGGTTTACCGAAGTTAATCATCAGTGCCACTTAGCAGGGTGCTACCTCTCCCATACATAAGGTAATCCGCAATCTACTAAATTAGTAAAACCACTGACACGTCTTTGCCCCAAAGCTTCTCAGAACCACGGAAGGAACAACCCAGCCAGTACAATAGTAGACGAAGTTGATATCACTTGAGTATTATAAAAAATAGAAGCAACATAGACGGAAATAATCCGTCTATAAGACGTTATATTTAAAGGAAAATTCATGAAGCGTGGTGTAGTAGTTGGTCCAACTTTTATTCCTTCTGATGGTTCTCAGGAAGGTTATCATGGCGATTTGAAATACAAATTAGAATTAGATAGCTTGCGTTTTGCTTTACTATTTTGGGACATCATAGATTATAGTGCACTCGAAAATTTTATGATGCGCGATAGTTTTCTCGGTCCTTCTAATCCAGAGCTCGACTTATTAAAACTAGAAGGGCTTGCTGTTAATGATAACCCACCTGCTGGATTGGATGTTGAGTTGGCTGGTAGAGGTCTATATATTCAAGAGATTCCGCTGTATTCACAGCTAGCATCTTTGGTCCACCTAAACAAGTCCGATGATTGTGAGTGGAGTCTTTTTCAAACGCAACCAGAAGTTTATATTCCTAAAGAAGCTTCCATTATTAGAGCGACTACCGAGTTTAGTTTATTTAACTTACTTCCAATCCCTGCTTCAGCTGTTCCCCTTGATGATGTGTTACGTTTTAGAGAAAAACGTCAACCAGAGCTTCTTGCCTTAAGAGATGTTATTGATAGCTTTACTGCAAGAATTTGCTCAGCTGAGAACTCTATCAAAGAGGCTGAAAAAGTAAAAAACACCTTAGAAAGGGAGCTTGAAAATTATAGTAAAGTAGTGCGTGAGCTTGATCAGAATGTGGTATTTAAGTCTATTACAAAAGTAGCTACTGATGATTTTGTTGCATTATCAGGGTTACTTGGCGCTTTATCAACGATGTTTACAGGGATCCCTGCATCCATACCAAGCATGTTGACACTAGGGGCTGGAGTTACCGCATCAGTAAAGCTAGCAATTAAAGATACTCCAACTTGTAGTCAGTTGCCGGGTTCTTTGAAAAACTATGCATATTTATTGTCTGCGCAAAAAGAGCTTGTTTAAACATAACAAATGACTATGGCACGATTCGCCTTACTCGTGGTAATCCGTTAGCGGATTCACCGACACGGAAGAGTCCAATTCCTTGTTTGTTACAGCCGGAAGCTATTCCCATGACTCTCCGATTGCATCACATCTTATGCCGAAGAGTGCCAGCCCCAGTATGAGTCAATATCAGTCAACGGAAACCGATAGGCTTGAAATTGATTTCGAGTTTTCATTAGGTATAAAGCTTAATTTAACACTTTTACCATCCACTATCGCATCTAAATCCATATCAAAGTAGGTGCGTTCAAACTCTAATGATTTTAGATCAAGTCCAAAATTGTCAGGCACAAAACCTTTCTTGCTAACCTTCAATTCGTTTAACCTGCCTTCTTTTTTACTTTCCAATATTTTTTTGTACTCTTCAAAGCTCGTATTGAATTGAAAAGAGCTAATATTGTTACCTAATACAATTTCTTCACCTTCAAGTAAGCTTGAAACGTAAATCAAGGTATTATAGTCCTGTTCTGATAATTCAAAGTCACCATATACTGGTACTGATAGGTTGAATTTATCTGCTATTTTTTTATAGCAATCAATGATATGAATGAGATTACCAAACTGTTCGAAAAACTCTAACTGTTCTTGATTTTGTTCTCCAATCGACATAGGGCCAATAGCTTCACCTTCTTCAAGTTCCAACCCAATGCTTAAACCGCCCCCGGTTTGAAGAACTTCTTTTGCCATTAAAAGCTTATTGAAAAAAGGCAATCTATTAACACTTTTTCCATCCCATAAAGATGTACTAATAACATAATCGCAAGTCACTTTAGGAGCTTGAGTATCTACGAGATCGTAAAAACACGATACTTTAATCAACTTATTAAACGCAAAAGCTTCAAACTTAAGGCCATTTTTCAAATTAATCTGCTTACCTTTAAAGCTTCCAAGGTAGACTTGATTTGAATGTGAGATTGCATAAAGATCAACCGTTATCCTTTTAGAGCTCGGCTGTATAGTCAATTCTCTAGTTCCTCTTTCGTCATTGCCCAATGCCTCGAATAATTTCGAACCTGTAAACCTAAAACTGTCACTGGATAATTTGAATGGCTTACCGGTCTCTCTCATCTCCTCAAGGTTAGCTTGAAATACTTCCCCATCAGATTTGTTCATTGATATAGCGAAGCTAGCGTCACTTGTTAGAGGTATAATATTTCGAAGCGTTGCTCCATTGACTACATCAGTCTGAACAGAAAACCTACTATCTAATTGGTTCAGGTGATCGTCAATAAAGCCGACCATCTTAGATGGTACACTCGCATAGAAAATAGAATCTTTACCAGATACATAATCTAAAGTGTTTTTTAAAGCCTTTGACTCAATTTCTTCTTTAGGAAGAAGTTGCTTACCAATATTATCCCTAGCGTAAGCTAAGGCATGGCTCTTCCAATCATGTAAGAGCTCTTCAGAATAGGAATCATCATCAACGTCAATAAGCCTAGAACACGTAGTGCAAAGCCAAATACCATTATCATAATGTTTTCTCTCTGCTTCTGTTTGTTCTAGCTTGTAACGAGGCCCTCCGGGTGCGGCGGCACATATATGGGCAGCGACTCCCACATTCGATGACGAACACCCATCAATTTTAGATGCCGTAGTAAGAACTCGACAGTCAGGTTTTGAACATAAATTTGCTACATGCTCTCTTAACAAGCGTTTAGTAGTATCAAGAAAGTCATGTCTTTTATGGTTTGAAGCCATCCACTACAGCCTATGTAATTTAAAATGAAGAAACAGCAACACTCTATCCATTAAGTGTATAAAAGAAAAGTATATTAATTGTGTAGTAGATGACCGAAACTGGTATCAATTTTTAGGCGATTCACGTGATTTGAAGTAGCTGAGGTTATTCGACTGTCCAGAGCGTCGTAACACATTTTGTCCAGACTCTTGCTAGGGAGTGGGCGTAATGTGTGTGATCACCAAGCGATTCTGTCGTACGGTAATTACGCTTTTGAACTCCGTCAACAAGAAGCAGTACAGTAAGATCCTAAATAGTACCTATTTAGTCAGGCCGCAGACCAAATCTAAGTCTGGATAGTGCAACTAGACTTCACGTTTACTTTTGGCTAGCAATGATGAAATTAATTCTTTCCTCTCACTCTCTGTCATTTGAGAAACAATACATGCTAGTTCTGCGGCGCTTGCATTTTCACAGAAAAAGTAACTTAAAGGCACACCTAGTTCATCGGCCAATAGCTTTAAGGTTTGTACGTCTGGGGTGTGTTTACCCTTCTCGTATTGATTCATTCTAGGGCTAGCAGAGCTTTCATCCATACCTATACGTACTCCCAATGCTTTTTGAGAGAGGTTTGCTTTTTTGCGGGCTTCTTTGAGCCGCACTGGAATTGGGTTTTCGAATGGCACTTAAGTTTCATGTCTCTGATCTCACGGTAACTAAGATTTTCTTAGTTTTACTGATTTCTGTATACTAAGCAATCCTTAGTATTTTAGTGGTATATACGGTACATGAAGCGTTCTTTGAAAATCAGTGATGAAATGCACAACCTATTGATTGAAAAAGAGATGGATGGTTTTTTAGTTGTTGAGCTAAGAGATGCATTTGTTTCGATTAATGACTCCTATGTTGATCTGGATGATGCTCGTCGTAAGGTTTATCGACAACTCCTTCGTTTGGTGAAGAACAATTGGCTTCGAGTTGAAGGGACGGGGCAGCAGAAACGATACTTTCAAACAGACTTATTTAAAGGTCTTCAAATCGATACTGTATCAGACAACACTAAGGTTACTTTTTCCACCTCGTCTGATTACTCGGTATTAAGGCACGAACGCAATCAGTACAAAGGTGAGCTAGAGATTGTTTTTGGGGAGATTAATGAGTATCAATCTCTCTGTAGCCGCTTTCCTGAACTCGAGCCGAGGTTGCTTCCACTTCTTGAGCAAGCAAGAGAGCATTCAGCGCAGTTATTAGGAAGAGTGAATGTACTCACCAGTGTTCTCAAAACACTTTGTGAGGGCAACCAGTCGTGCTAAGACAATGGCAGACAGAATGCTCAGAGAAGGCATTACAGAAATACAGTTCAAACCAGCAGCACTTCTTCTGCCAAGCAACTCCAGGGGCAGGAAAAACAGTATTGGCTGCGACGGTCGCTTCAAAGTTGCTGCAAGAGGACAAGATCGACCTTGTATTGTGTTTCTCTCCCTCTTTAACGGTTTCAAGCGGAATAAAGAAAACCTTTTCACAGATTCTTAATTGTACCTTTAATGGTGGATTAGGTTCTATTGGACGATCTCTCACTTATCAGTCGATTCAATTTCTAAATGAGGAGTTTTGGCTGACGCTAAGAAATCATCGAGTTTTTGTGGTCTTTGATGAGATACACCATTGCTCTGGTGCAGAGATTGAAAATGCGAATGTTTGGGGCCAACAAGTCCTTGCAAAGATTCAAGGACTCGCAACGTATACCCTTGCTCTTTCAGGGACTCCGTGGCGTTCAGACTCTTTGCCGATAGTATTGGGACAGTACAGCGATCCTGACGGGATACTTTTGGTTGATTATCAATACACGTTGAAACAAGCAATCGGCGATAAGGTTTGCAGAGCCCCTAAGATTGTTTTGGTTGATAATGAACATTTGACCGTGACGAACAATGAGAAGGTGGAGTCTTTTTCTTCAATATTGGAAATGATTAAGCAGACCAAGGCCTCATATCAAAGCATCATTCATAATGAAGATGCAATGGAGTACTTACTTGGGTTGGGTTGCAAAAAGCTTGCAGAAATCCGTTCTCGATCCCCGACGGCTGGAGGGTTAATTGTTGCTGCATCAGTTCAGCACGCACAAACAATTAAAAAGGTACTTTCTGAAAAGTATGCTCAATCGGTCTCAATAGTGACCTATCGGCATGAAGAGCCTTTAGCAGAGATTGAACGTTATAGACGAAGCGATACTCAATGGATTGTTAGCGTTGGAATGATTAGTGAGGGGACCGATATTCCGCGCCTTCAAGTGTGTTGTCACATGAGTTCAGTCAAAACCGAATTGTACTTCAGACAGGTGCTCGGGCGAATTCTTCGTGTGAACGGCGTGACAAATCAACAAGCGTGGCTATTCACCTTTGCTGAACAAAGCTTGATTGACTATGCAGAAAGGATTGAACAAGATATTCCTGAGTCGTGTATATATGCAAAATGGGAAAATTTTGCAGAAGCCGAGCCAGATACTAAGCGCAACCGTCTGAGCGAAAAGGGGTTGCTAGAAGAGCGTGGAGGACTTAGCTCTAAGCTGGTATGGAATGGCACAACAAAGAACACTGATAATATTGATATCGCACTTGGCGCGTTTGATGAGCTTCGGCTCGGAGCTTTTAGACAGCGGGTAATATCGGCATTTTTGGCTTCTTGAGTAGGCCTATTATTTACCAAGCCGCTTAACTCAATCAAAATTCAGCGTTTTTACTTTGGGTGGCGTGGCTTAGGGGCTCGTTAATACCACACTTTAGTTCTGAATTGCTCCTGGCCCTAAAGAGCTAGTAAATTCTGCTAGCTCAAAAAAGCGCGATCATCGCTAGCAAGGTTTTGCCCCATTATCAGTTTCGTCAAAAACTCTGCATGGGTAGATAGCCGAATTTTGCCCAAATACAGCTAATATGTTCCGAAAGGTCATCAAGCATGAATAATGGGTGTCATGATGAAGTTCTGCAAAAGAGTGAATAGGACTGTAATACACTTTAAAGTCCTGTCAGATTGATGCTGATCATATTTCTGGATGAGTCTTCGTTTCTAATTGAAATTTTTGTTTTGTTTTATTTAACAGCTTGTTAGATTTACTTAGCACTTAATTCGCACTATTAATAAACGATGGTGCAGTAGACATATAACTCAACACATTAATTCAAGGGAATGAAAGATGATGTTAAGAAAAACTTCAATTGCTGTCGGTGTACTGACAGTATTAACGAGCTTAAATGCCAGTGCGGTACGCATGGGAACGGACGTTGCCGAAGCTGACTATGACGACTTGCGAAGTGTATTTTCCATGATGATATAGATGTATCAGCTACACGAATTTCGGAGTCATACCATGTTTAATTTTATCAAAACCGCCGCCAAAGACTTAGCTTATTTCTTAATGAGTGTCTTGCTTGAAAGAGTTTTTGCGCTGCTATTCGCACTTTTAATTTACATGCTCTTATTGGGATAACAAAAAGGCTAACATGCAAAAGCTTGCGCCCTTAAAAAGCTATGAGATATTAGAAACTTAACGACCCACATTAGATTCAAGGAATACAGAACATATGATGTTAAGAAAAACTACAATTGCTGTCGGCATACTGACAGTGTTAACGAGCTTAAATGCCAGTGCGGTACGCATGGGAACGGACGTTGCCGAAGCTGACTACCGCGACCATACAGTACGCTTTGAAGTCTCTAATCCAGAGGGGCTAACATCGACCTGTGGCGGCTTACTGATTTCTGGCGAATACATCCTTACGGCGGGACACTGTACTGGTGATAGTGCTTACACATCGAATTACACTGAATACCTGCCTTGGCTTGACAGTGGGGCGTCTAATTCTATTACCGTTTACAAGGGCGTTGAGCGATATGCTGACGGGATTAGCACCACCTATTCAAACCTTGATGTGTACGGTACATTTGAATCTGCCTACAACTCTATGCTGAATGAGTTAGCCTACATTGAATCCGTACATGGCGCATCGAAATTCGCATCGCAATACTTCTGGTATGATTTGGATTGGTCGCGTATTACAGGACAGCGAGATATTGCGCTCATTCAACTTTCAGAAAAAATACCGCAGCAGCATCAAGCGGCTATTAAACCTATTTTTGATAGTATCAGCGAAACATTTTATTTAGAAACAGGGGATACGTTTACCTTTCGTGGTTGGGGGAACGATGAAACAAATTCAGCTCCAACCTTAATGCAAGAAACTACGCTTGAGATCCCTTTTGATCATGGTGGTTACAACCCGAATAAACCTGTTGATTCATTAGATACAACCGCTGATTGTGACAGTTCATCAGTTGAATGTGAATATCGAACATTTGATTACCTTATCGTCAAACCGACTGTGGTGAGTGGTACGGCAAGCTCTGGGGATTCTGGTACACCGATGGTCTTGGATGGTAACGCTTTAATGTTAGCGTCTTCTGAGTCTTTCGATCACACTCAAAATATGTTTGCAAATATTGGTTCGTACCTAGAAAACATTGCTACTGCCATCAACAAAGTCACTGCGCCGTCAGCAATGATTTTTGATATTGTTGAGAGTGATACCAACTCAATCACCAGTACATTTAAAGTGCAAAACCTGACTCAGTTTGCCGACTACGTAGCCCCTAGCTTGACGGGTGATACGGGCAGCTTCACGGTCACTGGCTGCGATGTAAGCCTCGACACTTACGAGTCATGCGAACTTACGCTGACGGTTAACCCAAACGGCGTAGCTCAAAGCACTGACAGTAACGTAGAGCTTTATTTAAACGATACCAATAACACCATTATCCCTATCAGTTCGGTAATAGCAAAAGAGTTACCCGAAGATAACGACGGTAGCGACGGTAGCGACGGTAGTGGCAGTGGTGGCAGTGGTGGCGGCTCAACAGGACTGTTTTCGTTATTTGGGTTACTCGCCCTTACGCGATTGAGAAAGTCGAAGTAATATAGAAACCCAATTAGTCAAAATCCAAGTGAGCTTAAATATAGCAGTCGTTGTACGGATGCGGTCTATTGTAGGTAAGCTCACTTAATCCACATTTAAGCGATTGCGACTCTTTCATCGCGCTTTAGCTGTCTACAACTCATTTTTCAATACACCAAGTTATTCATGAATGCCTAATTTAGCAAAATCTGTAACAAGCTAATAAGATGGTACGCCCCACCCACACGCTAAACTTAACATTGTTAGGTTCAGTTAAATAAAGGTGACCATCATGACTACTATTCGCGTTATCGGTATCGATTTAGGAAAGAACACATTTCATCTTATCGGCCATGATTACTCAGGTAGAGAAGTCTTCAGAAAGAAGCTTAACAGACAAAAGCTGCTTCAATTATTATCAGTTCATGAACCTGTTATTGTTGCGATGGAAGCTTGTGGTGGCGCTCATTGGCTGGCGAGGCGGTGTGAGTCTTATGGACATCAAGTCAAATTGATTCCTGCTCAGTATGTTAAACCTTACGTAAAAACAAACAAAAATGACTTCATCGACGCTGATGCAATTGCAGAAGCCTCAATGCGTCCAAATATGCGCTTTGTCTCTCCAAAAAGTGAATTAGCTCAAGTATGTACAGTCGTCCGAAAAATCAGAGCAGGTTATCTCAAGGAAAGAACAGCGTGCATGAATAGGATAGGTTCAATTCTTCTAGAGTTTGGGATAAGTTTTCCGAGAGGGCATCACAACATGAAGAACCTATTTCAGTATTTAGCCGATAATAAAGAACCCGTTCCACCAATGTTAATTTTGGAGCTTAGAGAACAATTAGCTCATTACAATCAATTGAATGCATGGATTAAAGAGCAGGAAAAGAAATTAGAAAACTTACTGAAAGACGATGAATTGTTGACTCTTTTACAAAGTGTCCCAGGAATTGGGCCGATGACAGCTTCTTGTTGCTTGTCAACTGTAGGGAACCCTACCGATTTTGCGAATGGTCGTAATTTTGCTGCTTGGATTGGTTTAACGCCACATCAATATTCTACTGGTGGCAAATCAAGAATGCTCGGAATATCGAAACGAGGAAACAAAGAGCTTAGAGAACTATTCGTCCATGCTGCTAGGGCTGTTATCTGGAGAGATGGGACGGCTGAACGTTACTTTGGCTCTTGGCTTATTGACCTGAAGCGCCGGAAACCATTCAATGTTGCCCTTGTTGCTTTAGCAAACAAATTGGCTCGGATAGCATGGTCAGTAATGGTGACTCATAAAGCTTTTGAAATAAGAGTATAAATCAGATTTGCAGATGATATATAAAGATGACAAAACGGTTAGACCACCAGATTGAAGACCTGATGGACAGAACAGCAACATAGAATGCTTTCACGTTTTTGAGGACAATCTGGCGCGGATCTCATCGTAGAGCTGGGACTAATGCAAGTCTCACACAGACTCTGAATACATTAGCGCAAACCAACTCCGTTATTTTTGATTTATCACTTGCAAAACGGGGCATACCATACATTCTGTCCAAAAGTTTCTTACGCAGAGTTGTGGTTGTATGTGGTTGTATGAGAGGCATGTATGATGCAACGGAGGATTGCTTTGATCGACTTGATGGGATAGTTGAGAATTTTTGGATGATTTTCTCAGGTTTTGGTTAGAGAAAGGGCTTTTTGTTGAGAAAGTCATGAACCCATTGGTATTGTTGGTCTCTCTCATGATTCATAAAAACAAAAATTAATTCTTGGAGATCTTAAATCATCCTAACAGGGGCTAGGCGTAGCAAGGTGTATCAAGGCTTTGCTTGTGGTCACTTCGTCAATAATCATCAATATTTATCTATATTCTGAAAATTTGTGGACATGATGTGGACGTTTTAGTGTCCACGTTAGTCACTTATTTGAGGGTAGCTAAAGGGTTTTTCGTGACCACATCTTCTAGGTGATCGGGGGCTAGGTGAGCGTATCGCATGGTCTGTTTTATGTCACTGTGACCAAGGATTCGTTGCAGGGCGATAATGTTACCACCGTTCATCATGTAGTAAGACGCAAAAGTATGGCGCAGAACGTGGGCAGCTTGCTGCTTTAGTCGTGGAACATTGCGCACGATGAATCGGTAAACCGTCGAATAGCCAATGTTAAACAATGGGCCTGAACCCTCTTTGTAAATCACATCATAAAGTTCTGGGCTGATCGGTACCGAGCGATTCTTTTTGCCTTTCGTCTGCGTGAACGTGACTTTGTACTTGGTGAGCTGTGCGCCAGTAAGTCGTGACGCTTCACGGAATCGACCACCTGTAGCTAAACAAAGTTTGATGATCTTGTGCATGTCGTCGTGGAACTCGTGCGCTTCGGCATTGGCAATCAGTGTTTGCATTTCCTCAACGGTCAAAAACTCCATTTCCGTTTCATGTAGTTTGAATTGTCGAACAGACTGCAGAGGGTTTTCACCTTTCCATTCGCCCATTCGTTGCAGTTCAACAATCACCGCATTTAGCAAGTCTTGTTCGTTGTTGCAGGTGCGAAATGTAACAGCCACTTTTCTCCCGTTCAGGTCTGCGACTTCTCCGGCAATGCGTCGAGTTCGATAGTCGGTGAACATAGCTGGCGTGACTTTTTGATAAAGCGGATCGCCCATTGCTAACCCAATAACCTTTAGTTTGTTATAGGTGTATTTTGAATGGGCTAATGACTGGCCGTGGCGTTCCTGCCATAAATCAATCATATCCAGTAGGCTGCGAGTTTGGCTTTTTTCACCTAACCACGGTTTGTCGTCTGTCTCTTTTAAAACAAACTTTTCATAAGCCATGGCTTCGCCCTTAGTAGCGAAGCGTTTTCTTATGCGTTTACCGTTGCGACCATTTGGTCGAACATCGCAAATCCATGGCTTTTTGTTTCCGTCTTCTACTTTTCTAACGGCCATTTAATTAAGTACTCGTAGGTAAAGGCTCAATTATTTGGAGGTGCTTAAATTATTCGGAGGTAGCTCCGAGTATTCGTTAAGCTAAGTATCTACGCCGGTGGCCTGCACACGTATTTGAGTACATAACCGAATTATTTCGCCACAGCGTTTGAGGTCTTCCTGCCTTTGTGTAGTCTCAAAATCACCACCAGTTGCACAGTCATATAAATCGCCAAGAAGTGTGTTCATTTCTTTGTTGAATTTGCTTCTGGATTTATCCAAGAAGAATCTTGCAGCTATTTTTTTCTGACTATCTCTTAACAGTCGTAACTCTGCTTTCATTCTCATTTCTTTAATGAGTATGCCTTTCGAATGCCGACTATTGTATGGATGCATCCAATATTCAGTAGCAGTTTTTTCGAAGCGGTCTAGAACAACTTCTAGTTTTGCTACTTCAGATGAAAGCCTTTTTTTGACGTCTACAACATACCAATAGATTACATTGAACAAAAATGCGGCTATGACTGAACTTAAAGCACCAACAATGGCTACAGGATAAGAACCGTCTGGTATGCCGCTCAACGTCTTATCAAGGTGGACTAGAGATTCAATTAGCTCTCCATTGTTGGTTTGAACAGTTGGGAGCGCGGATAAAGAAAAGTCGCCTGTGAACGGCTCACAAGCGACTAATTCATGTTTGACTTCTATGATCAATTCATCATCGTTTACTTTCATCAACGTGGCTCGGTTGCTTGATAAACTTTAGAGTTAAATTTTGCTTCTTTGATATATTTCCGAGCTCTGGAAGCATAAAACTCATAATCAGAATCTGAGTACTTAAAGTCTATTTTTGCAAGCAGGTCTTTAGCAGAGATATAACCATACTTAACCATTCCTGCAAAGCCCTCTGTAAGAAAGGATGAACCATAAGTGTCAACATCATCATCTAAAATAAATGTCACTTTTTCACCTGGTGTAAGTTCAGAGACTAGTTTTTTTAGATGATCTTCTCTAAATGCTTCACCGCTTCTTGCGCCTGTATCCGAATAGAAGCGCCCTGACGGTTCATTTGAAAACTCTGTACCAATATTAAAAATGCTCATTCTCTAACCCCAATTTTAAAGAGTAACGCGCCAAACAATTAAAGTACCTTCTACAGGGTACTCGGAGCGAGACGTTTTAGTAAGTTGTTTCTTTCCTTCGACACTAAAGGTGTATTGTCCTTTGCCACTTAGTATAGAAAGCATTCCACTTTCTCTTTGCTTAATGAATTCAAGAAGATCACCCAGTCCTTTTCCTCTATCTTCTTCTTCGGTTCTAGTTCTACCATACTCAACAGCTGCTTTTAATTGGTGCTGATCTTGTCGTTTCTCAGATGACAACAGGCTATAAATTTCTTCTTTCCACTTCGATTTTGGTAAAGTTTTCGGAATGCTAGCCCCTTGATCATAGAATACGACCTTGAGTTCTTGAGTAGTTTCATTATAAGAACCAGTCATATACCATGCTTCTTCTCGTGTTCTTCGTTCCCAATAATCGGGATATGCATGGTGGAATACGTTGGTAATTGCTTCATCTAAGCCGCTAGCAAGGAAAGTCCATTTCGCGATCTTATCACCAACAAGTTTATGTATTTCTTCTCTTAGTTCTCGGATTTTTCCACTGTCGCCACAATAGCCTTTTATGTACCTAACCAAACGGGTATCTGAGCAGTTGTCTGTACAAACAGGTGGCTTTCCATATTTATTTTCGAACAGGTCAAAAAAGCCAAGGTCATGCAGTTGACTGTATATTTCAGCATTCCATTGTTTGATTTTAGGGCTGAGTTTGTTGCGAATGGTATCTTCCCAATTTGATAGTTCTGCTGTTAACACCAATGCTGCTGGGGTAGACAACTTTCGTAAACTATCAAAGTTCACACTGGCGAGATTGTATGCTCCTCGTGGAAGAGGTCGCCCACCATTTTTGCCAATGTATCTTACAAGCATGCTTAAAGCGTTAATGTGCTGTAAGGTTTCATCTTTATTTTGCTCAAAGTCCATTTGTTCAGGCAAGTGGATAACAGTACCTTTTTTGCGACTTTTTGCCAGCTTATATCTTAAGCCTTTTTTAAACTCTTCTTCTAAATAATCATTAAGAGGTTGGTAGTCAATCTTGCTCAGTTTACTCAAGGGTTGGTGTTTAATAGGTCTTCTGTGTTTTTTTAACTCTTTGAGCCGTTCTATGACGTCCCTTTGACGTTGTTTATCTGTTATTTTTTTCATTGTTTATAACTTGATATTTAGGGAATTTGTTATCTCTTCAGAATCTAAGTGCAGGTAGTTTTCTATCCATTCTGGCAGGTCATAGCGTTTCGCTCCAACTTTGAGTTTGGTTTCAATTCTAGCTGTTTTAAATGTTCTAGATTCTTCGCTTTTATGGCATACCCCTTTTATGTAGGCTCTTTTGTTACCATCAAAACCAAACTCTGTGGGAGATATTGAGCGCCGTTCTCTATCGTCATATTTCCGGTAAGTAAACTCTATGTCGTCACTTTGACCGGCCCACAGTACAGTCAGTTCTTTTGTCCAATCCTCCACAGAGTCATAAGCTCTATGACCTATTTGGTGATCGAGGTTAAACCTTTCACAAAGTTCAATTTGCTCAGTGATCGACAAGTTATTTTTTACCGCATAAGCATTAAAGTTGTCTCTATCTTTTAACAAGTGGTTACCATATTTTCTGGAGACTAATGCTAAAACTACTGCGAGTAACACTAAAGACAAACCAATCCATAGCCACATAAAACTGCCCTCCTAGCCAATTAACAAAATTATTATTCTTTGTTCATGCTCATGGTTACTCGACCAAGCACGTTTATGTCTTCTTCTGATACTTCAATAGTTGAGTTGCCGAAACTGATAGCAAGCTTTTTACCGGGCAGTCGCTGAACATGATTTATTGAATGAGCACCGTCAATTTGAATCAGATAGCGACCTGATGTGGCATGAGTTTCTTCTGAGTTGATAAAGCATCGCTGTCCATCATGATCTACGATAATTGTCTTGCTAGCTTTCAGTCCGTAACCATCCAGTGTAAGAGAGTCCAAAGAAAGCGATCCTCTTTCTTCTAATTGACCATTTACTATTGAATTAATTTTGATGGAGTCAGCAGGGACTTGTTCGTCATCAAATGGCTGGCCCTCACCTAAAGCAAGGTATCTAACAGAAGCTCCAGATTTCAGATGTTCTCTGACAATAAGTTCAAACCCTGTTCGATCGTGATGATGCCAAGTCGAGAATGTAGAACTTGGTATGCCGTAGTAGTCACTCATAAGCTCATATGTCTTACATCCAGTCACTTCTTTTAGCTTTTTTGTAAATTCTCGCCCTTTCAAATACTCAAATGGAGGGACTTTTGCTTTTAGTCTGCTCATATAACAAGCCTGCTTTCACTTAAATGACAAACTGGACCTAAAAACGCTTTAAATGAGATCTGAAAATAATTTCTTATTTTAAAATCTTGCAAATGAAAGAATTTGATCGTAAGTTTATCTCATACGAAATGATGGTTAACCAATATCACTCAATTACCATCAAATACACTCAAACAAGTAGGATACCACTTATGGCAACTCTACAAATAGCAATTGATGCGCCTATCTGCACAAAAAAAGAATTTTTACGTCGCACTGGCATGTCCTCATCTACGTTCGACCGTCAGAAAGACCTTGGCAACATTCCTGTAGTTCCAAAACAAGACACCAAGGGCCTGATTATGGTCAACATGGTGAAGTACATGGAAAAGCTAGCGGCGCAACAAGTATGAAGTTCGCTATCCCACCTAAAACCAAACTCACCCAGCAAGATGCAATGAGTGAGTCTTGGGAAGATAAATACCCGAACAAATGCCCAGTATGGCTAGAAGTAATTGGCTGGGCTTTCGTTTTCGTACCGTTCTTCTTCAATTGAGTATTAGTTATGGACGCAAATAACTCAATGTGTGTATTACGTGAACGCAAACAACAAACTTTTGATGCGGCTTGTTGTGATTTTGTCGTCAATCACGATGTTGAAGCGATAGCCCGAAAGCTTGAACTTAACGGCACAATGCTTCGCAACATGCTGAACCCAAACCAACCGCACGTGCTTAAACCTGTTGTGCTTGCTTCTATCAGCCGTGTTTCTGGCGATTACTCAATCGTAAATACGTTATTTGCAGATGATGGGGTGGTCACTATCCCACTACCAAAAGCAGAAGATGATCTGAACCTGCTTGAACGAGTTCTACAGCTAAACACTCATTCTGGTGAGCTTTCTAGCGATGCGTTAGCCATGTGCACCGCAGAGCGTTTACCGCGATCTACCAAACGCAAAACACTAGCCAAGGCACAAGCTGCTTTAGGCAACTTGGTTTTGCTAATCAATGACCTTGAACACCGCACCACAGGCTTGCACCCACTTGTACAAATGGGCACAGACTTTTTGGCTAATGGTGCGCCTATCCCCGGCTTAGCCTAAACAGCTTGAGCCAAGAAGAGGAGAGAAAACACCATGAGTCAGTTAGCCAATAAACAAGACCTACAACCGCCTGTTCATCAAGTAAGTACGCCAAGCGCACTAGAAAGTATTGCTGCGTGTAAGTCGCTTTTCGATAAAGGCGCAAAGCGTCAAAAGCTTCGCAAGATGTATGACGAAATGAGTGATCGCAGCCGTGGGTTAATCCTGATCGCAGGTGGTATGCCAGCGAAAGACTATAACCGTTCATTCGATTCATTTGATGATTTAGAACTGCAGAAAGTCCGTTCTGGTATGCAGCTTTTAAAAGAAATGGTGTTGAAGTTTGACCGCAAAGTGGGCGATGTCCGCCGCTTGAAACACTCCGATATTTGCAACGTGAATTAATCACCTAGCCAGCCTTGCCCCTGAAAGGGGGCTTTTTTTCGTCTTAGCGTAGGAGCATAGAAGATGAGTGATATTAATTTAGAAGCAAACGAAGCTTTGAGAATGGCAAGAGAAGCGCAAGCTATTGCCACAAAGCTGAATGAAGAAACAAAAGAGCGCATGGCTCAAACTCGCCAAATGCATGATGCAATGTTGATTAGCCAACGCCGTGTTTGTTATGCGTTCAGCACTCTATTGCCTAAGCCACACCAAGGCGATTTTTTAACAGTGATTTCCCCAGAAGCGTTAGAAGATGAAGCCAAGAGCATTCTTGAACAGGTATCGAAAAGACAAGAGTCGGATGTGATCAATACGATTGTGAATCTAGCACTAGTCAATAGTGATGTGATCCAAATTCATGTGAATGTTACGAGTATCGAAGATGTGTCCGTCCAAGTTTATAAGCTTGGTGATATGAAAAAGTACAACTATCGAAATGTGCCATGTTTGCTTCACGAGAGTGTTGAGTTTGATGTCAGATTTTCAAAGGACAACGAAACGGTTCTAGGCCAGTTATTGAGATTAGAAGACAAACTGATTGACCTGATCGCGGAAGCGCGTGAAGAAGCCGAAACAAACGTGGAGGCTAACTGATATGTGCAATTGTTTTGATGAAATGCTTGCGAGAGTTAAGGACGCAGCTACTGAGCAACTAAAAGACACTCCAATGGTTGAGGGCTCTTTAAAAGTAGAATGGAAAAACCGTGTGTTCTTTCTTGATGGTAAAGAGTCTGCACCTGTAGCTCTTTATGTGGAAACAGAGTACCGCCCACTAAAGAAAAATAATGAGCCAATGAAGAACAAAAAGAAGCTAGAAAACGGCTTCAAAATGTCTAATTGCCCTTTCTGCGGAACTGCATTTGATGAGGTGGCAGCATGAGTTCAACTACCGGAAAAGTGCAACCTCGTGAGCTGTACCCAACGCCGCCAGAAGTTGTCGACGCATTGCTATCAAAGTTAACCGTTCGCCCAACCGACAAGTTTTTAGAACCTTGTTACGGTACTGGTGCAATCTTCGACAAGATAGCTTTGCCACAAAGCCAAAAGTCATTTGCTGAAATCGAAAAAGGTATTGATTACCTAACAACTGATTTCGGTACCCAAGACGTGATCATCACTAACCCTCCGTTTTCACTAACGGAGGAGTTCATTCGCAAAAGCCTAAGTGAGTTAGCCCCAGATGGGACAATGGCATACCTGCAGCGTGTTAACTATTTAGGCTCTAAGAAGCGTTTGCCTTTCTGGTTTGAAATCGGCTTTCCGCCAAAGTGTCCAATCATCGTTCCTCGTCCTCGCTTTGTGGGCGGCGGTTCAGATTCGTGTGAATACGCTTGGTTTATCTGGGATAACGGCAACCGCTTCGATATTCCTCAAGGGCTAAGCCATATCGTTTCTGTTGGTCATGAGGTGGCGGCATGAGCGAACCAAAACAAGTGCTTTGCCAAGACTGCTTGAAACTTAAACCTTTCACAGCGGCTCGTCATAACTCAGAAGAACAGTGTGAATGCGGTGGTGATTTCTGTGGTTGTAGTGGGTGCCAGCACACTATCAAAGGTCTGCTGGCAGGTGAAACCAATGCAAAAGTTCTAGGAACCTTGAAAGACATTCACGGTTGGACTTCTGAAGGCATTAAGTCTTAATGGCCGAGAAAATCACATTTACCACTGAACAAAAACGTGCAGCCTCCATCGCTTGTCAGCAATGGGGGCATTTGCACGTTTATCCGCAAAAGCCTAAGACGGTAGAAATTTCGGCAGAACGTCCGGTGTTTGATCGTGAACCTGAAGGCATGAGTGTCACTGAACGCAAAATATTTGAAGCGAATCCAGAAGACTTCGAATGGGCGCGAGAAAGAATTAAAGATCTACCGGATTACCTAACCAAGTACTTTGTTACTCGTTACGTTTCAGTGTTCGAAAAGAAAGGTCGTAAAGATGCCAACATATTTTTGCGTGAACGTATGGGGCCAGCCGCTGAACGTGCGCTGATGGTTTTACGCAAATACAAAAAGTTACCGACAACCCAAAAGGTTGCTTTGCTCAGTGAAGATAATGAAAGCACTGACCAAAGCGACTTAGCTAACAACAGCCAAGCTTACTTTGACTTTGAGAAGGCAGAGCGTAACCGCAAGCCAGTTAAAAGCCGATTACTGGCAGAGCTTGAGCAAACAGAACTACGCGACATGGCTTTTAATATCTCCAATATTGTTGACCGCTTTAGAATGATAGAAGCGAGCAAGTACCATGCGAAAACAGATCTAGGTACTGAAATGGCGGCGGTGTTCACCTATGAGCAAGTGGCTGAATTTGTAGCTAGCTCTTTTGGAGTGAAGCCTCCGAGAAAGTACAAAGACCAATCTGAGCTATCAGCACTGCAAGATATTTCAAAGATGATTAGCGAGAAGTGGTGGTGTAACCGCTTAAAGAAGATTCGCAAAATCATGCGCGAGCATCTTGCCATTGCAATGGGGCAAGTTTCTTCAAAAGCCTCTCCTTATGCTTCATGGGATTGCATTCGCGAGCACCGAGAGCAGCAGACCAAAAATTGGGAATTCATTAAGCAGTGTGAACTGTTTGATGAAGAAACCGAAGAAGTGACGGATCTGGCTCCAATGGTATTGAAAAGCGTGTCTAACCCTGCAATTCGTCGTCATGAATTAATGGTGCGTTGCCGTGGTTGTGAAGACATTGGCAACGAGCTGGGTTTGCAAGGTCTGTTCTTAACGTTGACCACTCCATCTAAGTATCACAACTCGTACAAGAAAGGCGGCTTTATTGGTCACTGGAATGGTGCAAGTCCACGTGATGCGCAATCTTACCTAAACAACGTTTGGCAGCGAATCCGCGCCAAACTAGGTCGTGATGAAATCCGTTGGTTTGGTGTTCGTGTCGCTGAGCCACACCATGACGGCACACCACACTGGCATTTGCTTATCTGGGTAAAACCAGAAGACGTGATGCAAGTGCGTGACATCTTCATTTCTTACGCCACGCAAGAAGACCGTGGCGAACTGCACCCAGAACTTGAGAAAGAGAAGAAAAAGCCGTTCCGCAAATGTGCTTACGTTGGGCCGCTAGATTACCGCCCACGTTGTGACTTTGGTTTTATTGACCCAGAGAAAGGTACTGCAACGGGCTATATCGCCAAATACATTTCAAAGAACATTGACGGCTTTGCAATGGACGGGGAGATCTCGGACGAAACAGGCAAGCCAGTAAAAGACATGGCGAAGAATGTTAGTGCTTGGAAAAGCCGTTGGAACATTCGCCAGTTTCAGTTCTTCGGTGGTGCGCCAGTCACGACTTACCGTGAACTACGCCGCTTCGCTAACCAGAACAAAAAAGCGTTTATGGAATACCTCTTCATGCAAGAGCGTGTCGACCTACTCACTATTTACTCAATGCTTCAGCGTGATCTTGTTGGGCCTATTAAACCTAGCAAGCTGATTACCAATGAAGAGTTAATGAAAGTGATTGGTGATAGCTACCAGTCACGCATGAAGACCGAAGACGCAAGCATCACAGACACTTTAAAAGCTGCTGACCATGGTAACTGGCAAGGTTACATCATGGGGCAAGGTGGCCCATTCGTTAAGCGTGAAGATTTACTGATCGTGAACTCTTATGAAGTACTACCGTTCGCTTCACCTCATGGCGAAGATGTTCGCAAAATTGAGGGCTTCACTACACCAGAAGAAACCATCAAAACACGCACCAAAGTTTGGACGATTCAGAAGAAATCAAAGGTTAACGATGAAGCTAAAGCGTGCGCTCTTGGGAGCGAAGCGACCGCTTTTGGAGCCTCTGGCTCCTCTCGGAGTTCTGTCAATAACTGTACGGAGCTCGATGAGGTACAGGTCTGCGATCAGCTAACTAGATTGTTAAGCCCAAATGAAATAGTGGCGAATAGCCCACCAAATATGGGTGCTTTTTCGGTTTCTGCCTTATTAAAAGGCAGCTCAGTTCGAATTGATAATGAGACAAGCATTCAAATCCGCCCTGCGGAGGTAGACGAACACGGCAATAAACGCCCAGCGCAACTGGTCGAAGTGAGCCGAGTGCCTGCGGATGATATGAATTGGCTGAATTTTGAGGGTTGGGACAAGACATTTGCCCAACCGGAACAAGTAAAAGAAGAATACCAACAACCTGACCTTTCGTTTTTCCCTGAAGCGGAATTCGACTGGCCGTTAGTCTAGAAAATAGTCCGGCTTTGATAATGTTGAATGTTTTGGTTGTGATGGAGTTCAAATTTATTGAAATTGATGTTTTTCGTATTAAACGTGGCAAAATGTCGAGATAAATTGAGTGTTTTATTACAATTTAATATTTATATGTAATTGATATATAAGAA